>CAZDRW010000118.1:0-8781 GCA_964507555.1 uncultured Desulfarculaceae bacterium | reverse complement strand
CCCCTATCCCTGGCCCAGGTCCTTAAGCGCGGCTTCTTTCAGGGCTTGCGCGGCGGTGTTCATCAAAGCCTCGTCCTCGGCTTCCACCATTATCCGCAATAGCGGCTCGGTACCTGAATAGCGCACCAGCACGCGCCCTCGTTCGCCCAGGAGATCCTCTTGGCCTTTAATGGCTTTGGCCAACTTGGGGGAATCGGCTAAAGCTTTGCGCGCCACCACCTTCAAATTGACCAGAATCTGCGGAATGGACTGCATGATCTTGCGCAGTTCGCTAAGCGGTTTGCCCGTGGAAGCCATCACCCGAAGGACCTGGAGCGCGCTCAGAATACCGTCGCCGGTAGTGTTATAGTCCAAGAACACTAGGTGACCGCTCTGCTCGCCGCCCAAGCTGTACCCGCCCGCAGCCATGGCTTCAACCACGTAACGGTCGCCAACCTTGGTCCTGAGCATGCGGATGCCCCGCTCTCTGAGGGCGATCTCCAAGCCCAAGTTGGACATCACCGTGGCTACAACCGTGGCCTGGCGCAAGGCACCGCGGCTGATCATGTCGTCTGCGCAAATCGCCATTATGGCATCGCCGTCCACGATTTCGCCTTTATCGTCCACTATGATCAGGCGGTCGCCATCGCCGTCAAAGGCCAGGCCGATGTCTGCCTTGCCTTGTTTGATGGCTTTCTGCAGATCCTCGGGGTGCAAAGCGCCAACTTGGTCGTTGATGTTGGTGCCGTCGGGCTCCACGCCAGTAAGGGTCAATTCTGCGCCCAACTCGCGGAACACCGAAGGGGCGACTTTGTAGGTTGCGCCGTGGGCGCAATCTATTGCCAACCGGATGCCATCAAGGGTGTACTCGGTGGGGAACGCATTTTTAAGAAACACAATATAGCGCCCTGGCGCGTCATCTATACGTTGCGCCTTGCCTATGGCCTTAGCCGTGGGGCGGGGCAGGTCGTTATTGCCTCCCAGAGAAGCCAGTGCATAGGCCTCCACCTGCGCTTCCACCTCGTCAGGCAGTTTATAGCCCGTGCGGCTGAATATTTTTATTCCGTTATCCTCATAGGGATTGTGACTGGCGCTTATCACGATGCCGGCGTCGGCGCGCATGTTGCGGGTTATGAAAGCAATGGCCGGAGTGGGCAGCGGCCCCACTAGGCGCACATCCACGCCCATGGAAAGGATACCCGCCACTAAAGCGTTCTCGAACATATATCCCGATAGCCGGGTATCCTTGCCGATAATAATTTTATGGCGGTGGGAGTGGTTTTTAAACGCCGCTGCCACGCCTTGACCGATGGCCATGGCCATTTCAACGGTCATGGGGTAGACATTGGCCACCCCCCGTACGCCATCGGTTCCAAATATTTTTTCTTTGGTTGTCATTTGTTTCCTATGAACCAAGCCGCCTTATCAGGGGCCTTGCTTTTCAGGATTAGTTGGTTGGTCCTCCTTTGCCTTTTTATCGGAGGGTCGAGCGAGTTTACCCTTGGGCCGCACTTTTATTTCGGCCTCCACAGTCATGGGTTCCAGGTGCAAGCTTTTGCCTCTTGGCAGACGCAAACCGGCCCGTATATTCGTGCTGGATTTAAGGCCTGTCACTTCCATGCGCACGGTCCAAATCCAGTCTACGTTCTCCACATCTTTTCGGGTGCCGGACACTGTGACCTTGGGAGGCGTCAAATTGATCTCGGCAACTTCATAGCCCTCAGCGAGTTCGCCTTTCAAAGCCGGACGCACCTGCACCTGGCGCGAGATCTTAGCGGCCAGGGTAATCGAAAAACGGGCCGGGCTCACCCGCATCACCGAAACGCCGGCGGGAAGCCTAAGGTCCTCTGGCATAATTTGAAACACATGCTCGCCCAGCCCCATGCCTGCCAGGTTAACCCTCTGCACCATACGCTCGGCCGCAGCTCTGCGCACCAGGGTGCCTGGTCCATTGATGCGGGCGTAGACTTTGTTCACAACATCATCGGCCACAACCATATCTGCGGGGATGCCGGTTATCTCCACCGGCACTTCCACCGTCAACTCGGCCTTGTCTTGGCCCACCACGAATACCCACATGACCAGGGCAATGGCCAGAGCCAACAGTTTCAGGCGCAGGTTGTGGGTTAGTCGTTTAAGCATGGCCGCCCATCCTCCAGGGGAAAAGTCGGCGGCGTTTGCGCTGACCTACATCGAAGAGCTCGAAAAGCAGATTGCGTAGTGCTGCGGCGTCCAGATCGGGGGTAAGCTTACCGTTCACCGCCACACTCACCCTGCCGCGCTCCTCGCTAACCACCACACACACAGCGTCCGATTCCTCCGAAAGCCCCAAGGCCGCTCGATGACGGGTACCCAGATGACGGCCCAAATTGGGGTTGGTGGAAAGCGGCAGCAAACAGCGGGCCGCCACTATGCGTTCACCACGCACGATAATCGCTCCGTCATGCAAAGGCCCCGGCGGCTGAAACAGGCTCACTAAAAGCTCGCGGCTCACTCGGGCGTCAAGTTTGGTGCCGGTTTCAACGAAATCCGCCAGCCCAACGCCGCGTTCCAAGACGATGAGACCGCCCATCATGCGGGAGGCCAGGGAGACCGCCGTACGCACCACCTCTTCCAAGGTGGGGCTGGGATCGGTGTCGGTGGCGAAAAACGGGCCTTGCCCCATGCGCGAAAGCGCCCGGCGAATATCCGACTGAAAAAGAATGATGATCACCAAAATGATGGACGAAAGAAACGAGTTGAGAATCCAGTTGATGGTTTCCAGTTGCAGATGCTGGCTCACCACCAAGGTGACTATCACCACGCCCAAGCCCAAAATCATCTGCATGGCCCTAGTGCCTTTGACCAGCAGGATCACCTGGTAGACCACAAAGCTGACCAGCAGGATATCGGCGATATCCTGCCAACGCATCTGGGCGAATAGCGCTACCAGTTCGCTCATCTAAGCACCTTCCCCGCGCAGAACCGCATCGGCCACCAATATGGCGTCGCGCACGGGCTCAACGTCATGCACCCTGACCATATCCACGCCCAGCATGGCTCCGGCCACATGTACGCCTATGCTGGCCCAAAGGCGCTCTTCGGTGGGCTTGCCTGTGATGAAGCCCAGCATGGACTTCCGACTGGCGCCCAAGAGGACCGGATAACCCAATTCGCGCAGCTTGGGCAGGCCGCGAATCAGGGCAAGGTTATGTTGCAAGGTCTTACCGAAGCCGATGCCGGGATCGATTACGATACGATCCCGCGCCACGCCCGCCGCCTGAGCCGCACGGGCCTGGGACAAAAGAAAACCGCCCACATCGGCCACCACGTCGTTGTAAGTGGGCTTGGCCTGCATGGTTTTGGGCTTACCCTGCATGTGCATGAGAATCAGCCCAGCACCGCTTGAGACGGCCATGGCCGCCATGCCGGCATCGCCCCGCAGGGCGGTAACGTCGTTGATAATTTGAACTCCGGCCCGCAAGGCCTCGCCCGCCACCTGAGCCCGGTAGGTGTCGATGCTGAGAATCGCCTGCGGAGCCCCGGCTAGGACGCCTTGGATAACCGGCATCACCCGCCGTAGCTCCTCCTCCGTGGTTATGGGTTCCGAGCCGGGCCGAGTGGACTCTCCGCCGATGTCCAAGACATCAGCTCCTTGGGCCAGCAGTTTGAGTCCCTGATCAACAGCTGCCCGGGAGCCAAAAAATTGGCCGCCGTCGGAAAACGAATCCGGCGTGACATTGATCACTCCCATGATCAAGGTGCGTTCTCCCCAAGGCAATTTGGTCCTGGGTAGCGGCCAACAGGCAACGGAATCTGCAGCAGAGCATTTTTCAACCAGGTTAGTCACCTTTTGGTTTATCTCCACTCGCTGGTTGGTCTTCACTGGCTTGGGGTTCTGAGCCCTGGTCATCTATCGGCGCCTCAGGCTCCTTTGCATCCTTAGCAACTTCGGCTGAACGATTTTTCGGCTTGCGTGGTTTACCGGTAATGATTGATTCCACCGCGTCGCCGTCCAGGGATTCTTCGATTAAGAGCGCCTCGGCCAGCTTATGCAGCGTTTCCTCGTTGTCCTTTAAGATGGTCTGGGCTCTTTTATGGGCCTCGCTCACCAGGCGGAAGACTTCTTTGTCGATGGCCCGAGCCGTTTCCTCGGAATAATCGCGATGCTGGGAAATTTCACGCCCCAGGAATATTTGCTCGTCGTGCTTGCCAAAAGACAGAGGGCCCATATCGCTCATGCCCCACTCGCAGACCATCTTGCGCGCCAACTCAGTGGCTCGCTCAATGTCGTTGCCCGCCCCGGTGGTCACCATATCCAAGACCAATTCCTCAGCCGCCCGGCCGCCCATGAGCACGGCCAGATTTCCGATCAAATAGTCGCGGGGATAAGTGTGGCGATCATCCACCGGCAGTTGCTGGGTGAGGCCCAGGGCCCGTCCCCGGGGGATGATGGAAACCTTATGCACCGGGTCGGTGCCAGGCATGAGCCTGGCCACCAGGACATGGCCCGCCTCGTGATAAGCGGTGACTTTCTTCTCCTCGTCCGAGAGGATCAAGCTGCGGCGCTCGGTGCCCATCAGCACCTTGTCCTTGGCCTGCTCGAAGTCCTCCATGTCGATGCGGTCCTTGTCCTTGCGCGCGGCAAGCAGCGCGGCCTCGTTCACCATGTTCTCCAAATCCGCTCCGCAAAAGCCCGGCGTTCCACGGCCAAGCACGGCCAAATCCACATCCGGAGCCATGGGTGAACGGCGGGTGTGAACCTTGAGAATCGCCTCGCGTCCCTTGACGTCTGGCAAGGGCACCACCACCTGGCGGTCGAAGCGGCCCGGCCGCAAAAGAGCCGGGTCCAAAACATCGGGCCGGTTGGTGGCGGCGATGAGGATCACGCCTTCGTTGGATTCGAAACCGTCCATCTCCACCAAAAGCTGGTTCAGGGTCTGTTCGCGCTCGTCGTGGCCGCCGCCCAAACCGGCGCCGCGATGGCGGCCCACCGCATCGATCTCATCAATGAAAATAATGCAGGGCGCATTCTTCTTGCCCTGGTTGAAGAGATCGCGCACCCTGCTGGCGCCCACGCCCACGAACATCTCAACAAAATCCGAGCCGCTGATGGTGAAGAATGGCACCCCGGCCTCGCCGGCAATGGCCCGGGCCAAAAGGGTTTTGCCGGTGCCGGGCGAACCTACTAAAAGCACGCCTTTGGGTATACGGCCGCCCAGGCGGGTAAACTTCTTGGGGTCGCGCAAGAACTCCACAATCTCGGCCAACTCTTCCTTAGCCTCTTCCACACCAGCCACATCGTCGAAGGTGACGCGCTTGCCGCCTGGTTCGGTCATGAGCCGTGCGCGGCTCTTGCCGAAGCTCATGGCCTTACCTCCGCCCATCTGCATCTGGCGCATGAAAAACACCCACACGCCGATTAATAGCAGCATTGGGAACCAGGAGACCAAAAGGCTCATGTACCAAGGCGAATCATCGGCTGGCTTAGCCGTGATTTTTATATCCTTGGCGCGCAGAGTCTTGATTAGCTGAGGGTCCTCCGGCGCGTAGGTGCGGAAACGGGTGCCTTCCGGCGTGTTTCCGTGGATGTCCTGGCCCTGGATGACAACGCTGGTGATTTGGTTCTTTTCCACCAAGCCAAGGAAGTCGGAATAGGAGAGTTGCTCCGCTCCGCTGCCCGGCCGGTTGAAGAAATTGAAGAGCATGACCATGAGCAGGCTTACCACCAGCCAGAGGGCCAGGTTTTTATAAAATGGATTCAAGAGTTTACTCCCAGCTGTCCGGTTTGGACGCACAAGGGGCCGCCTTCTGCCCCACCAAAACCAATAGTATATGAAGGGTACTCATTTGTGTCAACGAACCGGAGCCTCAAATATGCGCTTTCTCCGGGTTTTTTCCGCGCGCGTTCGGCCAGGGACCAAGGTCCGGCCCACCAGACCCCCCGCCGGTCTGATACCATTATCGTGCGTTTGCGCCACCAAGGCGAAACCTTTTGGTCAATTAGGAAGCGGCTGAGGCGCTTTGAGCCCGGTGCGCCCAGCGGCCTGAAGCGTTCCCCTGGCTTGGGCAGACGAATCACCAGAGGCCAAGCCACTCGGCCGGCTGGGATGTAAGCTTCGGAGCCCCGGGCCCTTGGCTCTGCGGGCGCTGGCGCTTCCTCTATGGCCAGCCAGGTGCGCAGGTGGGGCAACCAAACCCAGCCCGGCCCGTGCAGGGTGATGGTGAAATCGGGTGGTACCTCGCAAAGGTCCAGGCGCAATCCATCCTTTTCCCGCCAGGCCATTAGTCCGCCGGGCAGGGTCAGGCGCCGACCGGCCGCTCCTATGGCCAACTCCTCCATCTGCTGCACATGCAAAGCAAGTACATGCTGACCGCTTCCAAGGAGCCGACCGATCAACCAACGCAGCATGCGGCGCATTGAGGCGGGCTGCCACTTTTGGTTTTGCTCCAGTTTTAAAAGCAAAGAGGTGCCCTCGGCCTGAACCCATCTTGCAGCTTGGGTCTGGCACCAAGCTTGCCAAAAGACTTCCTCTTCCGCGCAAACCTTTGCCAGGCGGGAAAGCGCCTCCACGGCCCTTGGGTTAATGCGTTCTTCCGCCAGAGGCAAAAGCTCGTGCCGCACGCGATTGCGCAGTGGGCCGGTATCCTGGTTGCTAGGGTCCTCGCGCCAATCACGGCCTTTTGCCTTTAGCCAGGCCCGCAGATCGGCCCGGCGCAACTCCAACAGAGGTCTCCAAAATGGTGGACTCCAAGGGCGCATCCCGGCCAAACCGCTGGCCCCGGTTCCTTGCAGCAGGCGGGCCAAAAGGGTTTCCGCCTGATCGTCGGCATGGTGGGCCAAGGTTATCACCCCGGCCCCGGCCTCGCGGGCCATGTCCAACAATGCGGCCCGCCGCTGGTCGCGCGCAGCTTCTTCAGGCGATAGCCCTTTGCTGCAGACCGTCACCCGCCGCTCAAAATAGGGGAGGCCCAGGCTGCCAGCCAAATCCTCAACAAAAAGCGCGTCCTCATGGCTTTCGGGCCTAAGCCCATGGTCTACGTGCCCCACCATCAAGCGCCAGCCCTGTCCGGCTGCCAACTCATGCAGCATACATAG
Source organism: uncultured Desulfarculaceae bacterium (assembly GCA_964507555.1). Classification (GTDB taxonomy): domain Bacteria; phylum Desulfobacterota; class Desulfarculia; order Desulfarculales; family Desulfarculaceae; genus Desulfocarbo. Next base: position 1,724 of record CAZDRW010000118.1, on the reverse strand, counting down.
AAGCGCCACCGAATCGGCCCCGCCGCTTACGCCCGCCAAGACATTTCCAGGGCCGGGCAAACCATGCCCCCTGGCCTTGACGCCGAGTGGCTGCAAGGCTAAGCTCAATTTAATAACAGACTTTTCAAAGCAGGTGCGCATTATGATCCAAGCTCAAATAGTATCGGTCAATATTAGCAAGCACAAAGGCGAATGCAAAACGCCTATTGCAGAAGGCGAGCTTAGGCCCGATACCGGGTTGGTGGGTGACGCCCACGCCGGCGCCTGGCACCGCATGCTTTCCCTGCTGGCCATGGAATCCATAGACACCATGCGGGGCAAAGGCGCTGACATCAATCCCGGCGATTTCGCCGAAAACATCACCACCAAAGGCTTGAGTTTGCACACCCTGCCGGTGGGCACCCGGCTCACCTTGGGTGAAGTGGAAGTCGAGGTAACCCAGATCGGCAAGGAGTGCCATCAAGGCTGTGCCATTCGCCAAAAAATCGGCGACTGCGTGATGCCGCGCCAAGGAATTTTCGTAAAGGTTCTCAATTCGGGTGTGGTGCGCGCCGGCGATCCGGTTGCCGTGCTTTCATCCGGGGAGGGCGCTGCATGAGCCGCATCCAGCGGCTGGGCGGAGACAACTGCACCTATTTCGTGCGCGAGCGCTGTACACGCACCCGTAGCCCAGAGGAATCCAGCCAAGCCAAGTGTTCGCTCTTGGAAAAGCGGCGCAAGGTGGGGGCGCAAACCTTGGACCGCCTGGAGCGCATCAAACGCCTGCGGGACTCCGAGGATAGAGAAGTCGCCAGACGCCACGTCATCCAAAAGAACCTGGAAGCCATGACCAAGCTTTCCTGTCCCGGCTTTGTGCCTGTCTCCGGCGAGGGGCCGGTCTGTATCCACCAGCATCTGGTTTATTGCCTGCTCTTGCTGCCGGCCTGCCCAGGACGCTGCGAAGAGTTCCTGGTGCGCCGCGATCCGGCCTTAAACGCCAAGGGGAGCTAGGCGGTCGTAATGGAAGATTATCTCACCTGCCCCCAATGCGGCGGCCCAGTTACACGCTACCGCAATCCATTGCCCACAGTTGATATCATCATAGAGTTGGCCGCTGGCGGCGCCCACGGCGAGATAATCCTAATCCAAAGGGCCAATGAGCCTAGGGGCTGGGCCTTGCCCGGCGGGTTTGTGGATTACGGCGAAAGCGTCGAGCAGGCGGCCAGGCGCGAAGCGCTGGAGGAGACCGGACTGCGGGTCGATCTTCTGGCTTTGCTGGGAGTATACTCCCGGCCGGGACGCGATCCCCGCTTTCACACCCAAACCACCGTGTTCGCCGGCCGGGCCACGGGAGCGCCAGTGCCTGGCAGCGATGCCGCCGGCCTAAGCCTGTTCGGCCTGGATGACCTGCCTCGGCCCATGTGTTTTGACCACGGCCTCATTCTGGAGCATTACCGCCAGTGGCGCGCCCGAAAGCGCCCGGCGGCCCCCATTCAAGAGGAGCCTTGATTTATGAGCCAAGACCGCCCCTTGAACCAAGAGGAAAAAAAGCGCCTTCTACAACTTGCGCGAGAGACTATCGAAGATCACGTACAGGGCCGTCGCCCCGCCCCTCGTCAGGCTGACTTGGAAGGACTTAGCTTCAAGCGCGGCGCTTTCGTGACCATCCACCGCCGGGGAGCGCTGCGGGGCTGCATAGGCAATTTCTTCTCCGACCGGCCCTTGTCCGGCACGGTGGAAGAAAT
>CAZDRW010000117.1:0-8798 GCA_964507555.1 uncultured Desulfarculaceae bacterium | reverse complement strand
AATCAGGCGCACTCCCAGCCCGCGTCCGCCCAAGTATTGGTCTACGTAATCTTCCGTGGGTTCGGTGGTTACTTTGCCGTCGCTCAAATCAACCTTTAGTATTTTGCCAACCCAGCCGTGCATGACTATTCTCCTCCCATAGCCGCCCTGACCAAGGCTGGAATCCGGTCCGCGTTCTGGGTCAGCTTCAAGTAGGTCTCTTTGGATATGTCCTCTAGGGTAAGCGCGCCGGTGGGGCAGACTTTCACGCAGGTGGGATCGCCGTCGCACAGGTCGCATTTCAAAACCCGGCCGCTGTCGTAATCTAAAAAGGTGGCGCCAAAGGGGCAGGCGTATAAACAGCTCAGGCAGCCAATGCAGCGGTAGGGATCAACCTCCATGGCGCCGGTGGTGTAGTTGCGGAAGGTGGCCCCTTGCGGGCAGGCCCGCTCGCAGGCCGCGATTTCGCAGCGCATGCAGCTCACGGGCACGAAAATGCCTTCCTGCTCCCACTTGACGATATGGACCCTCGCTTTGGCCGGATTGCTGGCCATCTCATGCTTGAGAGAGCAAACCGACTCGCAGGCGCGGCAGCCTGAACATTTTTGGGCATCGATCACTACGGTCTTAGGCATTATGTTGCTCCTGCCTTATTTCTCTTTGCTTGGCCGGCCCCCTTTTATTTCCGACGGGGGCGTCACACCGGAAGCAGCGCCATCTCCAGCCTGCTTTTGGCCTCGTTCTGCCATGCCTCTTCTTGCCCCCAAAGCTGGGCCACCGTCTTTTGGGCCAGAAGGCAGCGCAGGGCATTGTTCTGGGTGGCGGCGTCCAGCACCTCAGCCTTCTCCACGCATCCCAGGGCGTCCACTTTGTAGCGATGGCAAATGAGGCCCTCGGGCGCCTCCAGGGCGGCGGTCCCCTGCTGGCCCATCTCTTGGGGAATCTCGCGCAAGGCCGGTCCGGTCAGCTTGCTTTGGGTCATGAGCTCTGTCATTTTCTCGGCCGCTTGAATCAGCTCCACCATGAGAGCCCAATAGGCGGCCCGCACGCTGAAATATGGAAAGGGACCCAGGGCCGCGATCATCTTCTGGCGCTCCTCTTCGGCTAAAGGCGTGTCCAGCTCATTGTCGCCACCCAGCCGGGCCAAGGGACCCACCATGTATAGCCCTTCATGCGAAGACGAATCCAAACCGGCCCAGTCTACCTCCCCCAAATATGAAAACGGCTGATAAGTCCAAGACTCGTTGGCCAGCTTCGCCTTTTGCCATAAATGGCCGGCGCTGAAGCTCTCGGTTTGCTTTGTACGGCCATCCTGCAGGGTCAATTCTTGCGAGTCGCCGTTTTGGGCGCACAAAAGACTAAGAGGTTCAACCGCAACTTCGCCCGCCGCCCCCAAGATCCCCTCCGGCCCCAGGACGGAATCGCGCAGCGATTCTGCCAAACGCGGTGCGAAGTCGCAGCAGGACCTGCTGATTTGAGCCAGGCGCGGATATTGCTCCTCTTTTAAATAACGGCTCACGCCGCCGGCTATGGCGGTTATGGGATGACTGGACCGCCCGCCCAGGATGGCCACGGCTTCTTGGGCCAAGGCCACGTGGTGCATCATCTCGCTTAGCAAGCGGGGGGAGAGCGATGAATCAGAACTAAGGTTCTGCTGAGAGCGAAAGCTCAGGAATGGATTAACCTGGTTCGAGCATAGCCTGAACAGCTTGCCCAGGTGATGTTGGTAAAAAAGAGCCTGGCGCAGGGATTCCCGCATGTTCTGAGCCAGCGGCGGAGGCTCGACGCCGAACAGATTATCCAAGGCGCGGGCTGCGGCCAAGTGGTGTCCAGGGGAGAGCATGCTCAAAATCCGGGGAAGCTCCTCCACCGGCCTGTGCAAGCACAACGCGGAGGCTTGCTGTAGACCCGTGACCTGGAAGTAAACCTTGGGCTCTCCATTGGAGCTGATCACGGATACTCTGGCCGGTAGGTCCAGCCAGCGCAGCGGTTCTAAGCAGACATCAGGCATCTTCAAATTCCTGTGAAGAACGGCTCAGCAGAGCGCATTGAGAGGGGAGGGTGTAGCGATAGAAGGTGCCCAACAGATCCTGGAATCCGGCCCCCATTTCCATCAGCTCTTTGGGATCCGTGCTGTCAAAGGTGGAGGCCACGGCCGAGACCATCTTAGCGCCGGGATCGAATACCGCCTCGGGCTTGCCGAAACAGCCGCGGCAGGGTATGCCCGCTCCGGTGCAAAGGCCGCCGCAGCCCTCGCGGGTGGCCAAGCCTTGGCAGACGACTCCTTGCTCCAGAAGGCAGCGGCCCGACTCTTCGTATTTTTCGTAGGGCCGCAGCATTTTATTGAAACGCTTCTCTTCCTTGGAGCGGGAGCAACTGGCGCACACCGCCTTTTCGCCTGCGAATACGCTCCCTCTGCGCGGGGGCATCCCCTCGGCCACGGCCAGTGCCATGGCTTCGGGCAGGCGGGAGGCCGCATAGGACTGCCTGGCAGGGGCTTGTCCCCCACAGACCAAGGCCTGCACCGCCGCCCACAGCAGGTTTTGCGGAGGCGCGCAGCCCGGCACCAAATAATCCACCTCCACCGCCTGCTCCAACGCCTGCACCCGGGAGGTGAGCCGCGGCAGGGAAGGGGACTTTTCGTTTTCGCTATCCTCGCCCTGGGCCGGCTTTCCGTTACCGTTCAAGTTGGCCAGGCCTGGCAAGCCCCCGAAAGCGGAGCAGGCCCCGCAAGCCACCAGGACGCGACTGGCTTCCCTGAGGCGCCGGGCGGCGGTCAGGTCATCTTCGGTCCGGATGGCTCCGCAGAAAAAGCACACGTCCAAGGGCTTCTCTCCGGAAAGCTCGTCCCAACCCGACCCCAATAAATAGGGCCAAAACACAAAATCGGCCCAAGGGTGCAAGGGATTAACCTGGTAGTGCAGATCCAAGATGACCTGCTCGCAAGCTCGGCAGCCGGTGGCCGTGAACACGCCCACCTTGGTTTTGGGTTGCGGCCTCATATTGACACCCCCGGCCTGAACGGCCCCAACTGGCGCACCTGTTCGCACATCTCGTTTATGATGCGGGCATAAGGAGCCGAGTCCGAGGCGGCGATCCATTCCAAACGGAAGCGGCCTTCCTCCACTTTGAGCTCGGTGAGCAGCTTTTTAAGCAGCACGGCCCGCCGCATGGCCTTGATGTTGCCCGAGATGTAGTGGCAGTCCCCGGGATAGCAGCCCCCGATCAGCACGCCGTCGGCTCCCTGGCTGAAGGCCTTGATAACGTAGTTGGGGTCCACCATGCCCGAGCAAAAGACCCGGATCACCCTTACGTTGGGTTTTTGAATAAAGCGGGAGACGCCGGCCGCGTCGGCGGCAACGTAGGTGCACCAGTTGCAGAAAAAGGCGACGATCTTGGGCTCGAAATCTTTCATGCCATGATCCCCTCGATTTGCGCGAATATCTGGTCAGGGGTGTAGTGTTGCACGCTGATGGCAGCCACGGGGCAGGCGGCGGCGCAGGTTCCGCAGCCCTGGCAAAGCGCCTCGTTGACTTGGGCGGTTTTTTTATCTTCGTGGAAGGTGATGGCGCTATAGGCGCAAAGCCCCACGCAGGTGCGGCAGCCGGTGCATAGACGCTGGTCCACCATGGCCACGGTGGGCTCCACCTCCACCTCTCCCATGCCGAACAAGGCCAACACCTCGGCCGCCGCCGCTCCTCCCTGGGCCACCGATTCGGGAATGTCCTTGGGGCCCTGGGCCGCTCCGGCCAGATAGATGCCGGAAAGGGCGGTCTCCACCGGCCCCAGCTTGGGATGCAGCTCGATGAAAAAGCCGTATTTGTCGGTGGAGAGGTTCAGGGCCCGCGCCACATCGCGATAGGTTTTACGGGCGGTGAGACCCGTGGCCAGCACCACCATGTCGGCCTCAACCTCCACCGGCTCCCCGGCCAGGCTGTTCTCGCCGCGCACCACCAGGCGGCCGCCCTCCTGATAGATCTTGGCCACCCGGCCCCGGATGTATTGGGCGCGTTCCTCCTCTATGGCCCGGCGCAGGAATTCCTCATAGCCCTTGCCGCCGGCGCGGTTGTCTATATAGAAAACGTAGGCCTTGCCCTCGTGATTGTGGTGCTTGAAGATGCTGAGCTGCTTGGCGGTGATCATGCAGCACACCTTGGAGCAGTATTCATTGCCCCTGGAGCGGTCCCGCGAACCAACGCATTGCACGAAAACGATGCTGTTGGGCTCTTTGCCGTCGCTGGGCCGCAGCACCTTGCCGGTGGTGGGGCCGGATGCGTTGCACATGCGCTCGAACTGCAGATTGGTTATCACATCGGGATGGCGGCCATAGCCGTATTCCGGATATTTTTTGGCGTCGAATATGTCGATTCCCGTGGCCACCACTAAGGCTCCCACCTCCAGGTCGATCGCCCGCTCGGTGGCCTTGAGGTCGATGGCCTGGGGCCCGCAGTTGGCCACGCACTCGCCGCATTGGCAGCACAGGCTGCAGCTAAGGCAGCGCTGGCCTTCCTGGCGGGCCATTTCCTCGCTGAATCCCAGCTCCACCTCGTCGAAACCCTGCACCCGCCGGGAGAGTTCCAGCATGGGCATTTTCTGGCGCAGTCCGCTGCGCGCCCGCGCCCGCTCCTCTTCCGACAGCTCCGCCGGTGCGGGGCGTTCCTTGGGCTTAACCTCCCGCAGGCCGCCGTGCTCCAGATAGGCCTGAATGGATTGCGCCGCCACGCGCCCCTGGGCCACCGCCTCCACGAAGCTGGCCGGGCCCAACACGCAGTCTCCGCCGGAGAACACCCCGGTACGCGAAGTGGCCAGGGAGTCGGGGTCGGTCACCACCCAACCGCGGTAGTCTGTCTCCAGGCCCAAGCCCTCAAGGTAATCCGGCTCTGGCGTCTGGCCGATGGCGGCCACCACGGTGTCCACCTCCAATAGGGACTCGGAGCCCTCGATTCCCACCGGCGAGCGGCGGCCCGACTCGTCGGGCTCGCCCAGTTCCATGCGGATGTATTCAAGGCTGGTTATCTTGCCGTCCTGGCCCAGGAAGCGGGTGGGAGCGGCCAGGAAGTGGAACTTGACGCCTTCCTCCTGGGCCTCCTCCACCTCCCAGTCCGAGGCGGGCATTTCCTCGCGGGAGCGGCGGTAAAGGATGGTTACCTCGCGGACGCCCGTGCGCAGGCAGGATCGGGCGCAATCGATGGCCACGTTGCCGCCGCCGATGATCACCACCCGCTGGCCGATGTTTACCTCATTACCCAGTGAAATGTCCCGGAGTAAACGGGTGCCGCCGATCACTCCCTCCAGATCGCCCCCTTCCAGGACTTTGAGCTTGCGGCTGCGGTGCAGGCCGGTGGCCAGGAAAAAGGCTTGGTAGCCTTCTTCTCCAAGGGACTCGAAGGTGACGTCCTGGCCGAAGGTAACGCCGGTCTTGATCTCCACCCCCAGGGTTTTCAGGTTTTCCACCTCGGCCGCGATGATTTTGCGGGGCAAGCGATAGGCGGGTATGCCCACCGCAAGCATGCCGCCCACCACGGGCAGCTTTTCGAAAATGGTGACCGGATAGCCTTCCAAGCTCAGGTAGTATGCCGCGGCCAAGCCGGCCGGACCGGCGCCCACCACGGCAACCTTCTCGCCGCGCCGCATCTTGGGCTCGGGAGTCAGATATTCGCCGCCATTGCTCTCCCAATCGCCCAGGAAGCGCTTGGTGTGGCAGATGGCCAGAGGCTCATCCATTTGCCCCCGCTTGCAGGCAGATTCGCAGGGGTGGAAACAGATGCGGCCGCAGATTGAAGCGAAGGGCATGCGCTCGCGCACCAGCTTAAGCGCCTCCTCGTATTTGCCCAGGCCGGTCAGGTTCATGTAGCCCACCACGTTGACCCCGGCCGGACAGGCAGCCTGGCAGGGCGGCTCACCGGAGCGAAGGATGGAATAGGTGTTGGGAATGGCCTGGGGGAACGGGCGGCTGATGGGATGGCGCGTGGTCATGCCCAGCTCGAACTCGCTCTTTATGTCGATGGGGCAGACCTTTTGGCAATCGCCGCAGCCGGTGCACTTTTCCAAGCTCACGTAACGCGGCTGCTGGCGCACCCGCACCGTGAAATTGCCCACGAATCCGCTTACGCTCTCGACTTCAGCCTTGGTGAGTATCTCTATGTTGGGGTGGCGGCCCACCTCGCTGGTTTTGGGGGTAAGGGTGCAGCCCGCGCAATCCAGGGTGGGGAAGGTCTTGTCGAACTGGGCCATGCGGCCCCCGATGATTTCCTCCTTTTCCACCAGATAAACTTTGTAGCCGGCTTTGGCGATTTTAAGCGCCGAGGTGATGCCGGCGATGCCCCCGCCCACCACCAGGGCCTTGGGGTTGACCGGCTTTTTGGTGCCTTGCAAGGGCCGGTGATGAGCCACCCGGGCGATGCCGCCCCTGATGAGCGCCTTGGCCTTGATGGTGGCCAGTTCGGGGTCCTCGTGCACCCAGGAGCAATGCTCGCGGATGTTGACCATCTCGAAGTGATATTGATTCATGCCTGCCTGGGACACGGCATTGCGGAAAGTGGGCTCGTGCATCTTGGGCGAGCAGGAAGCCTCCACCACGTGGTCCAGGCCGAGCTCGGCGATGTCATCGCGGATCAGCTTCTGGCCGGGCTCCGAACACATGTATTTGTAGTGCCGGCAAACGGCAACGCCTTCAACATCCGCAGCGATCTCCTCGGCGATTTTGGCCACGTCAACCTTGCCACCGATGTTGGTCCCGCAGTGACAGATGTAGACGCCGATTTTCTTCATTTCAATAAATCCTTCGCGCGCCAAAGGGGCATGGTGTCCACCACGTGCTGATGCAGACCCAGCTCCCGCGGTTTGAGGCCGAAGGCCAGGCCCATGAGTTGGGTGAAATAGACCACCGGCAGGTAGTACTTCTTGCCGTGCTGCTCAGCTATCTGGCCTTGGCGCATGTCCAGGTTGGCTTGGCAAAGCTGGCAGGCCACCACGATGGCGTCGGCCCCCAGCCAAGCCGCTTCCTTGGTGATGCGGCCGCTGAGTTCGATCACCGTTTCGGTTTTGCTCAGCGACAGCCCGGCGCCGCAGCATTCGGTTTTAAAATCCCAGTCAAGCACCTCGGCACCCAGGGCTTTGAGGATTTCATCCAGGCTAGATGGATGTTCGGGGTCGTCAAAGCCAGTGAGTGCCGGGGGCTTGACCAGGTAGCATCCGTAGTAGGGAACCAGCTTGAGGCCTGCCAAGGGCCGCACCACTTGCTTTTCTATTTCCGTGAGCCCCACGGTATGCCGTATAAAGCCCAGTAGGCTTTGGATCTGCAAGGAATCGGGCGGCTCCGCCTCCACCAGCTCGCTCACCTGCTTTTTGAGGTCAGCGTCTTCGGCCATCTCCTGTTGGGCGCTGTTCAAGCGCCGGTAGCAGAAGGGACAGGGGATAACCACCTCTGACATCCCGGCCTTGGCCAGGCTGACCAGGTTATAGGCGCCCAGTGCCAGGGAAAGCATGCGGTTCATTTTCAAGGCCGGCGAGGAGCCGCAACATGCCCAATCCTCGGGATCATGCAATTCCACATCCAGGCGGCGGCATACTTCCAAGGTCGAGGCGTTGTAGGACTTGGCCGCACCTTCCAGGGAACAACCGGGGTAGTAGCTAGCCTGCATTTTTATCTCCTGCCTGGTGCTTTTCGATCTTGGCGAAAATGCGGGAAACCGCCGGGCAGCTCGGTCCGGTTTTGAACATCTCCAGGGGCGAGAAAACCCCTTTGCGCATGAGGGTCATTCCCTGGCTGAGGTCCTTGAAAGGTTGCCTGGTGGCCAGGTTGTAGGCCATTACCGTGCGCAGTTCCTGGACACGGCCATGTTTGGCCACCGAGGCAAGAAACATTTCCTCGAACATTTCGATTTCCGGCTCGCTAGGCTCTATGCCGTCTCGGGCGGCTATCTGGCAAAGGGCCGTGGCCACCTCGTACATGTTGATTTCCACCGGGCAGCGGGTTTGGCAGGTGCCGCAAGCCACGCAGTACCACCAGGTGGGCTCCTCCAGAGCCTGAGACCGCATGTTGCATAGGATCATGGCGATCAAGCCACGGGGGCCGGCCACTCCCTGGGGCGCTATGGGGCAGCCGCCGCTGCACTTTCCGCATTGCAGGCAACTCAAGAGGTCCTGGCCGCTTAAGTTCATTACCTCGTCGAGGAACTCTGATTCGTGGGGATCACCGGTGAGCCTGTGCATATAAACCTCTTAAGCTAGGAAGCTGCCGGCCACGCGCACGGCACCGCGCTGGCGCACGTCCTGCACCACTCTAGACGGCGTGCCGAAACGAAGGGCGCCGGTGGGGCAGGCCGCGGCGCAGGCGGGCCAAAGCCCCTGGGCCACCCGCTCCAGGCAGGCGTCGCATTTGAAGATTTTGCCGGTGTCGGGATTGAGCTGGGGGACCCCGAAGGGGCAGGCCACGGCACAGCTCTGGCAGCCGATGCATATATCGGTTTCCGAATGGACGACGCCGTCTTTACGTTTCTGCATGGCCCCGGTGCCGCAGGCTGTGACGCAGGCTGGACGCTGGCAATGAAAGCAGGTCACCGGCTCGAAGCGCATGACCAGCTTGCCGCCCTGGTTAAAGGGACCGGTCCGAAGTACGCGGAGCGGCTTGACCTCACTGCCCAGGCCATGTTCCAGCCGACAGGCCTCCTGGCAGGCGCGGCAGCCGGTGCAGCGGGAAGCCTCGATAAGGAGTGTGGTTTCGCGTTTTACTGTATTGGAGCTACTCATAAAAACAATTCTTTCAATATGGCGCGGGCCGATTCAGGGCTCTGGTCCGGCTTATGCAAAACCACCCG
>CAZDRW010000116.1:0-8807 GCA_964507555.1 uncultured Desulfarculaceae bacterium | reverse complement strand
TTTACAAATCGGCTAGTGCCTGACTTCAGCCTACCTCCAGACTAATCCAACAAAGTAGCCACTCGGCAAGCGTCATCCGGGCAGTCAACCTCGGGCGAATCAAAAGGTGTAATCACGCAGCGGACATTAAAGCCCGCCTCCAGCACCCTGAGCTGCTCCAGCTTTTCCAACTCCTCCAGCTGACCGGTGGGGAGCCGGGCGAAGGTGGCCAAGAAAGAAGCGCGGAACACATAAACCCCCAGGTGCTTGTAGTAGGTCACGTGGCCGCCGTCGCGGGGGTGGGGAATGGCTTGGCGGGAGAAATACAGGGCGTTGCCGTTGGCGGCCATCACCACCTTGACATGGTTGGGGTCGCCCACCTCTTCCGGGCGGCGGATGGGCATGACCGGGGTGCTCATGCCTAAGTCCGGCTCCTCCCCCAGCGGCTTGGCGGTCTGATTTATCACCTCGGGCGGCAACAGGGGCTGGTCGCCCTGCACGTTAACCACCAGCTCCTGGGGCCCTAGCCCCAAAAGCTCGGCCGCCAGCGCCACCCGGTCCGATCCGGAGCGCAGCTCCGACGGGGTCATGATCACCCGGCCGCCGAAAGCCTCCACCGCCCCCGCGATGCGCTCATCGTCAGTAGCTACCGCCACGGTGGCCACGTCCGCGGCCTTGGCGGCCCGCTCCATTACGTGCTGGATCATGGGCTTGCCGCCAATGTCCACCAGGGGTTTGCCCGGGAAACGGCTGGAGCCGTAGCGCGCGGGTATGATTACGTGAAGGGACATGCTTTTACCAGTTGCTCACAGCAAAGTTGATTGCCTGGGTCATTTGCTCCAGCTTGGCCTCGTCCCAGCCCAGCATGATCTGCCAGCTCAGGCAGCGGGACAGAATGCCGGCGGTCTGGGGCAGGGCGTCGGCTGAAAAAGCCAGCTCTCCATCGGGCCGCTTGAAGGGCCAGCCGCTTTTCAGCACCGTGGCGCCGGCCTGCAGGTGCTCCCAGTGGGGATAGGCATGCCAAGTGTTCTTGCCCCAGGGAATGGGGCCCGCGCCCTGCTCGGCCAACATGCCGGCCAGGCGCTCCGTCTCTGCTTGAGTGGGCATGAACCAAGAGATGAAGGTGGCCGAATCGCCGGCCGGGTCCAAAACCTCGCGGAAACTGATGCCCGGCACCCGGGCCAATGCTTCCTTGAGTGCCGCCTTGTTGGCCTGCTGGGTTTTCACCATCTTGGGCAGCTTCTTCAACTGGGCCAGGCCCAGCGCGCCCTGCAGCTCCATCATGCGGTAGTTGAAGCCGATGAAGCGGCGGCTTTCGTTGCCCCGGCCCACCGGCTTGTGGTCGTGGCCGTGGTCCTGGTATTCGCAGGCGTTCTGATAGACCGCCTCGTCATCGGTAATGACCATGCCGCCTTCGCCGGTGGTCACGGTCTTGACCGAATCGAAGGAAAAGGTGCCGGTCAAGCCGAAGGTGCCCAGACCCTTGCCCTGCAGAAAGCCGCCGGCCGACTGCGCCGTGTCCTCCAGCACCGGGATGCCGTGTTTATCGGCGATGGCCATGATTTCCTTGATGCGGGCCTGGGCCCCCATCATGTGCACCGGAATAATGCAGCGGGTTTTATCGGTGATCTTGTCGGCCAGGTCCTTGGGGTCCATACATAGGGTCTCATCAATTTCGCAGAATATCGGGGTGGCGCCGGCCTCGAAGATGGACTCCCAAGTGGCCACGAAGGTGAAACCCTGGGTTATCACCTCGTCGCCCGGTCCCACGCCCATGGCGGCCAGGGCCACCTTGAGGGCTGCGGTGCCCGAGCTAACCGCGCAGGCGAAGCTGGCGCCGGTGTATTTGGCGAAAGCCTCCTCGAACTCCCTTACCCGGAAAGCGCCTTGGCGCTGATCGGCGAACTCATAGCGGAACAGCACGCCGCGGTCCATAACGTCCAGGACCGCCTCGCGCTCCTCTTTGCCCAACCATTCGAATCCAGGCATTACGATTTTCCCTTCCTATTTGCGAACGATCAGCCTTCGAAGGCCTCGTGGTAAATGCTTTCCAGGTCCTCGGCCGTGACCTTGCGGGGATTATTGGCGATGGGCCGGGCCACGGTCATGGCCTTTTGTGCCATGGCCGGCACCTCGGACTCAGGCACCTCCAGCTGGTCCAGGTTGGAGGGTATACCGATATCCTGGGAGAGCATGATAACCTCGCTCACGCAGGTCTCAGCCGCCTCGCGGGTGGTGAGGTCGTCCGGCATCTCGCAGAAGGCATAGGCCATGTCCGCGAAGCGGTCGGGGCAGGCGATCAGGTTGAAGGCCATCACATAGGGCAAAAGCACCGCGTTGGCCTCGCCGTGGGGGATGTCGAAGAAGGCGCCTAGGGGATAGGCCATGGCGTGCACCGCGCCCACCCCGGCCTGGGCCAGGGCCAACCCGGCCAGGTAGGAGCCCAGCAGCATGTTCTCCCGCGCCTCCAGGTTTTCGCCGTGGGCCACGGCCTGGGCCAGGTTGTTGCCGATCAGCTCGATGGCCTTTAAAGCGTTCATGTCGCTAACCGGAGTGTGCGCCCGCGAGGTGTAGGCCTCCATGGCATGGGTCAGCGCGTCCATGCCCACCACCGCCGTGATGTAGGGCGGGCAGCTTACGGTGAGCAGGGGGTCCAGCATAGCGGTGTGGGGATACAAGAGGCGTCCGTTCATGCCGCCCTTGAATTTGTCCGAGCGCCGGGTGAACACTGCGGTGAAGGTGACCTCGCTGCCGGTGCCGGCCGTGGTGGGCAGCAGGATGGAGGGCTGGGCCGGGGACTTCAAGAGGTCCAGGCCCACGTATTCCACGGCGGTGCCGGGGTTGTTGATCAGCGCGGCGGCCGCCTTGGCCAAATCCAGGGCGCTGCCGCCGCCGATGCCCACCACCACCTTGGCGCCCAGGCTCTTGCCCAGCTCGGCTGCGGCGTCGGCCTCGGAGGGTTCGGGCTCGCGGGTGATGTCGGAGTATATTTTATGCGCAATGCCGGCCGCTTCCAGGCTTTTGAGGGCGGGCTGGGCCACACCGGCGGCCAACACATTGGGGTCGACCACCACTAAAACGGGGCCGCCGCCCAAAAGCTCGACTTCTTGTGACAGGTTGGCGGAGGCGCCTTGGCCAAATACTGTCCGGCGCACGCCTTCCAGGCTGAACTGGGGTATCATAAGTCGCTTCCTCGAGATTGAGTTAGGTGCATGTTCGGCGGGCCTCTTGCAAAGCACTAGGCCCGGCGGGGAAATGGTAGCACAACCCCCCTAAAAGTAAAGGCCGCCCAACGCTTTGACATAGGCAAGTCTGCGGGCCATTGGCAAAGTTACCGCCTTGCCGCTTGACCAAGCTGGGGGCCAATGCTAGCGTTTTGAATATAGTGCTTTTATGATTGCAATAATCATTACCCCATGGCAAGGGAGGATCCCGTGCAGCATGATTTTCACACCGTAACCCCCGAGCAGACCCGCGTCCGCACGTTGGGGCCAGCCAAGATCGCCAATCCCATGATGGACGACGGCAAGGGATTCAGCAGCTGCGTGGATGAAACGCGGCGGGTGCTCATGGATCCTTTCCCCACCGAGCAGGCCGCGGATTCATGCCTGCTCCTGCCGGACTTTGAGCTGGCCGGGCCGCGGGAGCATGTGTATTTCGACCCCAGCAAGCTGAAAACCGCCATCGTCACCTGCGGCGGCATGTGCCCGGGCATCAATTCCCTGGTGCGGGCCATCGTGCTGCAGTTACACTACATTTACGGGGTGAAAAACGTGGTGGGGGTGCGTTTCGGCCTGCAGGGCTTCATTCCCTCCTATGGCCACGATTTGATTGAGCTCAACCCCACCTCGGTCCTCAACGTGCATGGCCGGGGAGGGTCATTTCTGGGCATGAGCCGCGGCGCCCAGCCCATGGATGAGATCGTGGATTCCCTGGAGCGCCTCAATATCGGGCTTTTATTCATGATCGGCGGCGACGGCACCCTGCGCGCGGCCGAGGCCATCACCGACGAGATTACCAAGCGGCAGATGAAGATCGCGGTGGTGGCCATACCCAAGACCATTGACAACGATATTTGCTTTGTGGAAAAGACCTTTGGTTTTCAGACCGCGGTGGAAGCTGCCACCCACGCCATTTTGGGAGCCCACAACGAGGCTACCGGCGCGCCCAACGGCATAGGCCTGGTCAAGCTAATGGGGCGCATGAGCGGTTTCGTGGCGGCCCACGCCACCTTGGCGCTCACCGAGGTCAACTTCTGCCTGATACCGGAACTGGAATTCGAGTTGGAAGGCGATAAAGGCCTGTTGGCCGCCTTGGAGGAGCGCATCCGACAGCGGGGCCACGCGGTGGTGGTGGTGGCTGAAGGCGCTGGCCAAAAATTATTCGACGGCGCTGATCTGGGTACGGATGCATCCGGAAATCCAAAGCTGGGCGACATCGGCACTTTTCTGAAAAAGCGTTTCAACCAGCACTTCGCTGATAACGGGCTTGAAATCAACCTTAAATACATCGACCCCTCCTATTTGATACGTTCGGTGCCGGCCAACTCCAACGATAGGGTCTACACCGGCTTTTTGGGGCACCATTCTGTGCATGCCGGCCTGGCCGGCAAGACCGGCATGATGGTCAGCCTTTGGAACAACCAGTTCGTGCACGTGCCCATTGAATTGGCCATTAGTCACCGCTCTCATGTGGACCCCAAGGGCAACCTGTGGCGGGCGGTGCGCGAGGCCACCGGCCAGCCCACCTTGCTGAATGAAACCGCCAACGGCTGCTGAGGATTGCTTTGGCTTTCACCCTATCCATGGAAGATTTGATCCGGGCCACCCTGCCCAGCGGATGGGGCTATGTGGGTTTCGTGGGGGTGAGCCCCGTCGGCGATTCCTATCACGTGCTCGCACCGGTGGAGGTTGATTTGGCCGCGGACATATTCATCATGGCTTTGGACGGCTCAGGGGAATCCATGGGCGGACGTCCGGGTTGGCGGTATTATTATTGCCACACCTATGACCCGCCGCCCCAGGATGGGCGGCCCTGGCCGGAGGCCCTTTTGGCCGCCAGAAGACAGCGGGCCCGGCACAGCGGGGAGCTTTTTATGGCTTGGGCCCGCCGCCAAGGCTGGTGGGTTGATTTTGAGGCCAGGGTTAAGTAAGCTTGCTTGGCTTCTTGCCTGTGAAGCGGTTTCCTGCTAGGTTGACAACCAGCAACATTATATTAGTGATAGCGGAGGCTTTTCGTTCATGGACATTAGCCAGAGCCAAAAAGACGATGTAAACGTGGTGGCCTTGGCCGGGCGTTTCGACGCCCAGTCGGCCGGCAACGCGGAAGAAGCCCTCAAGACGGCACTTGAGGCAGGCGCCAAGAAAATCTTGGTGGACATGAGCCAGATTGAGTACATATCCAGCGCAGGACTCAGAGTGCTGCTTTCCACGGCCAAAAAGCTGACTGGCTTGAGCGGCAAGCTGGTGCTCTGCGGGCTCAAGCCCTATGTGCGCGAGGTCTTTGAAGTGGCTGGCTTCACCACGATTTTCATGATCCTTCCCGACGTGGACGAGGGCGTGAAGGCATTCTAGGCGACAAAACGCCAAGTCCCTTGAGATCCCGTCCTTAAAAGGCGGCGCAGTGGGGGGGCCATGGCCGATTTCCACCAAAACGGAATCATCACTACTTTACACCGTTTGGGCGCGCCGGACAGGCCGCGCCTGGAATCGGATCTGCTGCGCTTTGCCCAGCGCCGGCCCTTGGCCCTGATTCTGCCGGCCCTGGCCTCGGAAATGGACGGCCCGGCTCTGGGCCCTATCTTGAACGAGTTGCGGGGCGCCGAATACATCAACGAGATCGTGGTCACCCTGGGCAAGGCAGGCAAAAAAGAGTTCAACCGGGCCCGCGAGTATTTCAAGGTCCTCAACCGGCCCTTGTCTATCGTTTGGAACGACGGCCGCCGGGTGCAGAAGCTTTTGGGTGAACTGGGCGAAGGCGGCATCAACATAGGCCAGGAAGGCAAGGGCCGCTCGGTGTGGCTGGCTCTGGGGCTCATCCTGGCCCGGGGACAGAGCCGGGTGGTGGCCCTGCACGACTGCGACATTCTGGACTACAACCGCGAGCTGCTGGGCCGCTTGGCCTTTCCCCTCATGAGCCCGCACTTGGCCTATGAATTCTGCAAAGGCTATTACGCCCGTGTCACTCACCGCATGTACGGCCGGGTGACCAGGCTCTTTGTGGCGCCCTTGATTCTGGCCTTGGAGGCCAGCCTGGGCCCGCTGCCCTATCTCAGGTTCATGGGCTCGTTCCGCTATGCCCTGGCCGGCGAGTTCGCCATGGACATGGAACTGGCCCGCATGAACCGCATCCCGGGCGATTGGGGCCTGGAGGTGGGAGTCCTGGGCGAGGTGTACCGCAACACCAGCCCGCGCCGGGTCTGCCAGGTGGATCTGGTGGACACCTACGAGCACAAGCACCAGGATCTTTCCAGCGAGGATCCCAAGAAGGGCCTGGCCAAGATGTGCACCGACATCGCCCGCACCATGCTGCGGTCGTTGGCCGCCGAAGGAGCCGATCTCTCCAAGGGAGTTTTGCGGTCTTTGGAAGTGTCCTATCTGCGCCGGGCCGAGGATATCATCGCCGCCTACGCGGCCGACGCGGCGGTCAACGGTCTCAGCTTCGACCGCCACTCCGAAGGCTTGGCCGTGGAGACCTTTACCCAGGGCCTCAGCCTCGCCATCGGGCAATTCATCGCCGACCCCCGGGGCCAGAGCGTGATCAGCAACTGGAACCGGGTCATGAGCGCCATACCCGATTTTCTTGAGCGCCTGGTTGAGGCCGTAGAGGCCGACAATCAATGACGCCTTCATCTCCGCCTTCGCCCGATAACATTCATGAGACCCCGGACCAGCGCCGGGCGCGGCGCAATCTAACCCTGTGGGTGGGGTTGGGCGTCCTGGTGGTGGTGGGCCTTATTACCTGGCTCTATTGGGAACCTATTTGGCTGTGGACCAAAGAGCTCTGGGTGCTCATAAAGGACAAGGAGGCCTTCCGCCAGCGCATCGAGGCCTACGGCATCTGGGCCCCGGGGGCATTCGTCCTGTTTCAGATTTTCCAGGTCTTGGCCTCGCCCATTCCCGGTGAGTTGGTGGGTGCGGCCGGCGGCTATGTCTTCGGCTGGCTGCCCTCGCTCATCTACTCGACCATCGGCCTTTCCTTGGGCTCCTGGATAAACTTCTTCGCGGCCCGCTTGCTGGGACAAGGCCTGGTGGAGCGCATAATTCCGCCGGCCTATCTGGCCAAGATCGCCTTTCTCATGGAGCGCCAGGGCGTGGTGGCCAGCTTCATATTTTTCGTGATCCCGGGATTCCCCAAGGATTACTTTTGCTACGCCCTGGGCCTGTCGCCCATGAACTGGCGCAGTTTCATGGTGATGAGCTCCGTCGGGCGCATCCCCGGCACCCTGATGCTAAGCCTGCAGGGTGCCGCGGTTTACCACGAAAACTACTGGAGCTTTTTGCTGCTGGGAGTCTTGAGCGTGGCTTTTATCCTGCCGGTCTACATCTGGCGGGAGAATATCTACCAATGGCTATACCGCTTGGAAAAGGGGCGCGGCCCCTTGAACAACCAACCCCAGGCCGATCCGGGCCAGGACCACGAGGCCGGCGAAAAAAAAGAGTCGGCCCGATCCTGATTCGCGCGCAGGCAAACAGCCCAACATGACCGCAAGAGGCCGCATCCCTTGGCGGACTCAGCGATCACGCTCACTCGCTCGTGTGTTTGAATGGCTGTTTAATTCGCGAGGCGCTGCTTAGCGTTGGCCCACGGCCGGCAGATAGATGACTTGGCCCGGCCCGGCGGAATCTCTAAGCGGGTGGGGCCGCAACCAAAGGCTGCACAAACGGCAGGTGAAACTGGCCCATCTGCGGTGCACCACCACCTCCAAGCACATGGCGTAGCGTCCGCAAGCCAAATTGCGGTGCTCCGCCACCTCTTCGAAGCTGAGGGGGTGTTTCATGGCGCGGGGGCCGTCATGTATCATTCTGCGGCGCAGCATGAAAAACTCCAAATAACACGATACGGTCCCCCAAATTTAGCACAAGCCGGCCCTATAGGCTAGACCGGCTTTAGCCTTGCCCCCGGAGCCGGGCCGCGATAAGCTTGTGCCATGGACCAAGTATTTGAATCACAAGAGATCAGCCGTTACGAGCAGTGGCTGGAAACTCCGGCCGGACAGAGCTATGTGGAAGCCAGCTGGACGCTCATGGACCGGGTGCTGGATTGGCGGCCCGGCTGGCGGGTCTTGGATGTGGGCTGCGGTCTGGGCGTGCACCTGCAGAAGCTGCAGGAACGCGGCATGCTGGTTTCCGGTCTGGATGCGGGCCCCGTGACCGCCAGCCTGGCCGCCCGCCGTTTGGGGCCCAAAGTGGAGATCGAAGTGGGCGACGCCCACGAACTGCCCTACGAGGACAACAGCTTTGACGCGGTGGTCATGGTCAACACCTTGGAATTGGTGGAGCGCCGGGCGCAAGCCTTGGCCGAGGCCTCGCGGGTGGCCTGCAGCCGTCTCTGCGTCATCTCCCTCAATTCGTTTTCAGCGGCAGGAATCCTCTGGCGCCGACCCGGTTCGCAGCATCCCCTGCATCGCGGCCGTCCCTTGAGCCTGCTGACTCTCTGGCGCCTGGTGCGCGAAGTGTTGGGCCCGGTGCCCCAAAATTGGGCCGGAGCCTTGTCCTGGCCCTCGGTCATGGTGGGCCGCTGGCCCTTCAGCCCCTTGCTGGGCGTTTGCGCGGCGGTGACACCACGCCTCATGACCACGCCCTTGGTGGTGGAAAGCTCAGCCGGCC
>CAZDRW010000115.1:7948-8822 GCA_964507555.1 uncultured Desulfarculaceae bacterium | reverse complement strand
GGCGATGTCAAGCAGCAGGATGACCTGCGCGTGCTGGACTACAACGGCCACAACGTGTTTTACAACTTTCAGTTCAGCGATTTGGGCCAGCCCGTCACCCACGAGTAGTCAGTAGTCCAGCTAACGTCCCCTTAGGGCTGGTGGGCAACCGCCAGCCCAACGTCGAGTATGTGCTTAATGATTGCCGCCCCCGCCGCGAAAAGCTATAATCATGCCTAGACCGCCCGTCCTTGCACAGCAAACCACGTTTAGGAGGCTTTGATAATGACTAAACCTCGCCCTGTATTGGCTCTTTTGCTGGTAGTGGTCGGTTTGGGCCTGCTCTTGGCCGGTTGCGCCGCCACCACCACGGCCATCCGTTATGGCGATTTGGATGTGCAGACCAAAATGTCGGCCACCATATTCCTGGAGCCGGTTGCGCCGGCCATGCGGACGGTCTTCGTCCAGATACGCAACACCACCGACAAGCAACTTAACATCGAACCCCAGATCAAAGGCGCCATCGCGGCCAGGGGTTATACCATCACCAACGATCCCACCAAGGCCCATTACATCCTGCAGGCCAATGTCTTGCAGGTGGGCCGCACCGACCAGTCCGCCCTGGAGAACTCCCAAATGGCGGGCTTCGGCGGGGTTGTGCTGGGCACCGGCGTGGGCGCGGTTTTGGGCGGCAGCCACGCCGTTGCCGGCGGCGTGATCGGCGGTTTGGCCGGCGGCGCCATCGAAGCCATCAGCGGCTCGGCGGTGAAGGTGGTTTGGTATTCCATGATCACCGATATCCAGATCGCCGAGCGGGTTAGGGGCGCGGTTAGCCAGCAATTCAAAAGCCAGCTGCAATCGGGCACCTCATCCTCCACCACCCAAACCTTTGCCG
>CAZDRW010000115.1:0-7938 GCA_964507555.1 uncultured Desulfarculaceae bacterium | reverse complement strand
AAAAAATACCAGACCCGCATCGTCTCCTCGGCCCGCAAGGTCAATCTGGAGTTCGCGGAGGCGCTGCCCCATCTGGAGCAGGGCCTGATCAACTCCATCGGAGGCGTGTTCTAGCCCTAGGCATCATCCACGATATAAAGCGCGGAACCGGCTCGCCTGGTTCCGCGCTTATCTTTTTAGGCCTAAGGCGATATTGTCTTGCAGCGCCGCCCTGCCGGATTAATACGCAACCAAATCGTTGGGGACCATAAGCAGGTTATCAGTAGCCCAGCTTGGTCAGCCCCTTTTGGCTGCGCGACCACTTGGGCTCCACCCGCACGAAAAGTTCCAAGAAAACCGGATGGCCCAGCAGGGTTTCCATGTCCTGGCGGGCCTCGGTGCCGATGCGCTTGATCATGGCGCCGCGTTTGCCGATGATGATGCCCTTCTGGGAGTCGCGCTCAACATGGATGGTGGCGCTGATGGCGATGGGCCGGGATTCGTCTCCCGGTTCCAGGAATTGATCAATGGTCACGGCCGAGGAGTAGGGCACCTCTTGGCCGGTGAGGCGGAACACCTTTTCGCGGATAAGCTCGCTCACCAAAAAGCGCTCGCTAAGATCGGTTATGACATCTTCGGGGAAAAGGGGATTGCTCTCGGGCAACAGCGCCTTCAGCTCCTTTAGCACCAACGTAGCGCCGTCGCCCGTAAGCGCGCTGATGGGCACATAGGCGGTCCAGCTTGCCCAGGAAGCGACCTTGTCCAGATATGGCAACAAGGCCGCCTTGTCCGGCAAGAGGTCTATCTTGTTGAGCGCCAGCACCGCGGGCTTGTCGGTCCCTTCCAAGATGCGGGCCACTTCCTCGCCCTGGGTCATGCCCTTATGGGAGGCCTCCACCATGAACAGCACCGCGTCCACATCCTGCAAGGCTGCCAAGGCCGTGTCCACCATGCGCTGGTTGAGCGCACGCCGGGCCTGATGCAGCCCGGGGGTGTCCAGGAAGATCGCCTGCAGGCCGGGTTCATTGTAGACGCCCAAGAGGCGGTGCCGCGTGGTCTGGGGCTTGTCGCTGGTGATGGCCAGCTTGAAGCCCAGCACCTCGTTCAGGAAAGTGCTTTTGCCCACATTGGGGGCGCCGACTATGGCGATAAAACCTGCGCGCAAGATCTAGCCTTCCTCGTGTTCGCGGCTGCGGCGCACCAAAAGGCGGCAGCAGCTCATCATGCCGTCCGGCGGATATATCGCCAGCTCATGGTGATAATAGCGGTGAAAAACCTCCTGCGCCAGGTCTTCCTCGCCCTGCCCCGCCGCCAGCCCTCTGACGAGGCGCTGGTGCTCCTCGGCCTGCTTCCCAGCCGCCCGCTCCAGGAACTCCCTTGCGGACCCTCCCCGGAAAGAGTCCTGGTGCCCCAAGCCCAAGGTTTCGGGCTGGAGCGCGCAGAACTTGGCCAGGTTGGCCTGGTAATCGCCGTAGGAAACGAAGTACAAGGGATAGGCGGGCTGGCCTTGGGAGCAAAAGCCGGCCGAATCCGAGGCCAACAGCGCCCCCTCCGCCGGCAGCCAGCCCACCAGTCCTCCGGGCACATGGCCTTCGGCTCCCAACAGCTCCAATTGGACTCCATTGATCTTAAGCGATTGGCCGGGCTCCCTTAAGGTAATGGCTTCACTTAAAAGCGGCGCTCCCGCGTTCTCCGTAAGCTGAGCTGCTGTTTGCTTTTGCCTGATGGCGGCCGTAGTGAAGGCGTCCTCTTCCCTGAAGAGTTGGGCGGTCTCTGGCTTGGCCAGGTGACGCAGGCTGGCCTGGCTCATCACCAACTGGGCCCTAGGGAGAAAGCCCGCCAAACAGGCCCCGCCGGTGGCGTGATCGGAATGAGCATGGGAGAGCATCACATAGCGTATCTCAGCGGGGTCCACGCCCAGCCCGGCCAGCTGGGCCAGCACCAGGGGCGCGGTGGAGCTTATGCCTACTTCGAACAACAAGCTCTCATGATCCCCGCGAACCAGAAACACCGCCAGATGATAGGTGCCCAAGCGCCACAGGCGCGGACCCAATTGGATGGGAGGCTCTTGGCATGATATGCGCCCGTTGGAGCCCTGCATCCCGCTCATGGCTTTTTAACCCACGATCCAAACGGCAGTCTGCTCGCCCTTGTTGAGCACCTTGTCGCTGACGTGGCCCAAAAAGAAAGAGCGGTTTTGCCCCCGGCGGCCCAGCACCACGGTGCCATAGTCGCCGGACTTGGCTTCTTCGACGACGGCGGCCGGCACCGACACCCCGCCCTCTTTGGATTTGGTTTGAATTTGGTCGCGGCTTAAGCCCCCTTCCATGAGCACCTTTATGGCCCTCTGGTAGAAATCGTCCATGCATTCGGCATCGGAGGTCATCAGGTCGCCCTCGATCTCCTTTTGCAACTCTTCCTCGTTGACCTCGAAATTAAGCGGGCAATAATTGGCCAGGCTGGCTCCGATATGAAACAGGGTGATCTCGCACTCGGGGTTGTGGCCCAACATGAAAGCCATGTGATCCACGGCTTTCAGCGCGCCCTCGCTGCCGTCCACCGCGCAAAGCACCTTGAGGCTATGCACCCGCCCGCCCACGATCCACAAGGGCAGGCGTTCGGCGTGCTGCACTACCTTGTTGGTGACGCTGCCCACGAAAAGCTCCTGGGTTTTGCTCAAGCCGCGGCGCCCCATGACCAAGGCGTCGTACATGCCGTGCTCAGCCTCGAACAGAATATCGCGGGCCGCGTCGGCGGCGCGGGGCATGGCTTTCATTTCTATGTGCTCGGCGGAAAGTCCGTGGTCGGTGAGGCGTTGGCGGGCTTGTTCCAGCACATCGTGCGCGGCCTTGCGGTTTTTGCGCTCAAGCTCCCCCACCCGGCGGTAGGTGGCGGTGTCGGACTGGCCTTCGCGGCGCATGAACGACGGCACCGGGTTCATGGCGTGAAAAAGCACCACCTTCAAATCCCTGACCATGGCGCCTTCCATGAGCCCCACATAATCCACCGCCCGATCGGAAGCCGGGGATCCGTCCACCGCGATTAGGATCTTCTTGTCCATGCTTTCATCCCTCCCTCGAGCCGGAGTCCAGCAAGAGGTGATTGATGTGAACCTTCCGGTGCTGTATCTCGGTAATCAGCCTCATCTTGCCCTGTTTGAGTTCAAACACCCGAGCCGCGAAAATCCCCTCTCCCCGCGCCTCCCGCTCCATGAGCTCCCTGACTTCCTTCTCATGGGCCAGGATTTCATTTTGCAGGCCCTCGATCTCTTGATTGAGGCGTTCACACTCCTGGCGCGCCTCATCGCTCACGGAGGATATGAAACTATTCATGCGCTCTTTCACCCTTTGCATCGTCTCGCCGTCGGCTGACCGGGCATTCGGCATAGTCGCCGGCCTCCAGACCCCGCAGGCGGGCGTCCAGGCAGTCCACCAGGGCCACCAAGTCGTAGGGGTTTGTTATTTCGTCCTTGCCCTGTTCATACACCCGGCCGCGCCAATCGTGATCCAGCCAAATGAGCCCCACCAAGCCGCGCCGCCAATCGGTTTCCGGTTGCTCCCGCCGCGCTTGGGTGATCCGGCTGCGCGCCCGGGTCAAGGCCTGGAACACCGCCCGGCGCCCCCTAGCAATGCCCCGTTGATCCGCCGGATCACTGCGGGCTAAATCCCTGAACGAATCCTCGACGCCCTCGAAAAACGGCTCCAGCTCCTTGGCGTACAGATATAACTTTAGCTTAGTGAAGTATGACAGGTCCTCACCCTTTTGGATGATTTCATCCTGGGTCAAGCGGCCCTGGCGGGCCCTGGCGGTCAGGACCTCCTCATCAATGCCCAATTCGCCGGGCTCGGGTGGAGATTCGGCCCGTGCCGGATTCCAGCCGCCAAGCGCAAGGATCAACCATGCTGCGAGCCACCAACGCATAGTAATAATTCTACAGTCAGATGGCGATGACGGGCAACCCGCCATGGCTTGGCGCGAAGCCAGCCAAGCCGACGGCCCCCAAGAAAGCCATCCCGCCCTTCCCTTTGCTGGGAGAGCGGGCGGCTAAAAAATTATCCCGTAAAGGGTAAAATGGGTGGCGGGCCTGCGGGCTAGCTTACCACCCACACCGCCTGCTTCTTGGCGAAGCTGAGCACCTTGTTGCCCACCCGGCCGATGAAGAACTCCTCCACCTTGGAAATGCCCCGCCGGCCCACCACGATGGTGCCGTATCCTTGCTGCTGGGCCTGGTCCGCGATAGCTCCCGCCCGGGAGGGCACCCCAGTGACCAGCATGCTCGTGATCGACTTTGCAGGCAGCCCGGCTTTGATCAAGCTTTGCTCCGCCCTATTGAAAACCGGCTCCATCGCCTTTTTGCCTTCATCGATGAGCCGCTCTTCCCATTCATCGCTGATAAAGCTCTGGGCGTATTGGCCGCCGTATTCCAGGGAACGGATCACGTGGAACAAAAGCACCTCCTGGGGGCCGGGGCCTATGATCTTGGCCACATGTTCCACCACCCCTAGGGACCCTTCCGAGTCATCCAGGGCCACCAGTATCTTGCCGCTCTGCGGCTGGCCGCCGATCACCCATACCGGGACCTTGCCCAGGCGGGCCACCAGCTTGCTGGCTATGCTGCCCATGACCACGTCCTTGAGCTTGCTCAGTCCCGAACGGCCCAGGATCACGGCCGCATAGCCTTTGCCCGCCTCGGCGATAATGTCGCGGGCAAAGCCCACCTTTAGTTTCGGGGCCTGCAGCACCACATCTTTTTGCGGATAGCCGGCCTGCAAAAGGATCTGGCGGGAGGCCTCCAGGAATTGCTCGACGTTGTGCTCCTCCTGCTTTAGCCAAGAATTCATTTGATCGGTATCCATGACTCGGTACATATCCGGAGTCATGCCTATGTAGTTCAAGGCCGCGGGCAGGTTGCGCCGCACGTGAAACAAGGTGACCTGGGCCCGGCCGGCCAAGGGCAGGCTGGCCAGGTAATGGACCGCGTTTTCCGCCTGCTCTGACTGGTCAATCGCCAGGAGGATCTTATTGGGAGACATAGAAGGCATGGCGTTCCTCTCCTTCTAAAGGGAAACCACCAAAGAGAGCCTATTCTTTAACGATAGGCGTCTTGGTATCCTTTAGAAAGGAAAAATTCAAAAACACGTTGTGGCCATTATAGTCCAGCACTCTCAGGTCATCTGTCTGCTTGACATCCTTCAAAACCGAGTCGAAATGCTGGCCGTACTTTTTCTTGACCAGGTCCACAGCAACCTCATAGGCGATGAATTTGCCAATTCCTTTGGAGGCCAGCTTGGCCGCGAACTTGTCATCGGCCAGGGAGTCATAGGTGGTCAGCACCAGGATAGGTCCGGAACCGCCGAAAACGATACCTGCCTTCATCTCTTTCCTCCTTAGCGTGACCTTGGGGCCGCGCCGCTATTGAATTGGGCTACCGGTTCAGGAAACCGGGTTCGGTCACGGCGGCCGGGCTCTCGCCGGCCATGATCTTCACTGGCCGCCTATTACCACCATAAAGCCAGGTCCCCGGCCCATAAATAGGCCGGGGACCTCAATGTGTCCTGGTGGGGGCCTCAATTGAGCTTGGGCAGGAACCCCCCTGGCGGCGGCGCTTTGCCCGGGACAGAACGCCGCTTCTGCGCCACTCTTGATTAGCCAAAGGAAACCGGCTTTACGAAGGAGACAAGATTTTAAGGCAATCGGCTTATGGCAAATAAGCTGACAAGGCTGGACAAATCAACCGGCCAAGCAAACTTCTATGGTGAAGGCTCCACCAGGCGTCTGGAACGGCACGGCGATGGCCGGGGTGGAAATGAGGTGCTCAACCTTATGACCGGGGCCGCTGTACACCTTGGGGATGCCGCTTTGCAGCGGCAATCCGCTTTCAGCCAACTGGCGGCGCGCGTCACCGGAGATCATGTTGGTGAGTTCGCCAACAGCGTCTTTGACGTCTTGATTGATGGTGCTAACCTCTTCGCCAAACATGTTGGCCACCAAAAAACAGATGCATTCATGGCTGAAAGAGATGGCCAGCGAACCTTCAGCCTGTCCGGTGATGCTGATTATGCCGGTGACAGCACCCGTGGGTTTGCTGTCCTTTTTAAGATAAGGCTTCTGGGGCTTGGCCTCGGTGAAGGTCATGGTGCCCAGCACGTTCACTGCGGCAAGCAGGAACGGGTTTATAAACTCCACGTTCATGGCGTTTAGATCCATTACTGGAGGCAGGCGTTTTAAGGGAAAGGCTGCTTTCACAACCAATGCGGGACAGCACGTTTTTATAATAATGCATGGAAACGCAATCGGCAAGCAGCACGGTAAAGCCGAGGGGACAGATGGGACAACTAGCCATTTGCATCAATCAATTTACCCGTTATTTCTTCGCGACAAATGAGCTCCTGCATATTAATTCATTTTGCATCCCAACCTGGGTTATGCGGCCAAGTCGACCCAAAACGGCTTAGGCCAGGCATAGCATGTTGACCTTATGGCCAAAACTAAGATTAGCCGGAGGTTTTTTATGTTTCCTATTATGGGGATATGGGTACCTGCGGCATCACGGTTTCCCCTGGCGCATCAATGTAGAGATGTTTTCAGCACTGACTGAGGCCACCGCGAATCTCTCGCGGGCTGACCACGATGGAGACTGCTGCTAAATCTAAAAGCTAAAAATTGCTGACCCTACCTCGGGTAGTAGACCATCTTGGCTCGCAGAGCGTTGATATCGGCCTGGGTTAGTCCCAACCCTTCCGTAAGATAGGCATCCATCGACCCGTAGGAAGCGATCACTTGGTCAAGCGCCGCCTGTAGATAGCTGGCATGGACCCCCAAGAGCGCGTCAATGGTTTCCGGGTTGGCCTCCGGGATTTGGGCCAGGATGGCCGCCCGGGTGGCGGCAATCAACGCGGCCGTATAACTGTTGGTGGCCAGGTAACCATCCATGATGGTCTCCGGCGCCACCCCGGCTATGCTCTGCAGGATGGCGGAGGTCCAGCCGGTACGGTCCTTGCCGCCAGCACAATGGTACATGACAGGAAAGGAGTCATTGGCCAGAAAGAGCAAGACCGTGCGGAAACCTGCTCGCTGCACCGGATCGGTAATGAACGCCCTGTACCCGGCCTGCATGAAGTCAATGGCCACCGAGGGGGAAGAGGTGAACGGCGGATCAGGCACCGGACCAGGGGTGCCATAGATGTTGACGTTGGTGTAAATGACCCCTTGCGGCACCCGATCGGGCGTTGCGCCGATCTCGGAGGGCGTGCGCAAGTCTATATCCCGGCCGATGCGCAAGGAGGTGATGGTCGCCGAGTCCGCGTCGTTAAGATAACCCAATTCATCGGAACGATAAAAAACGCCGGTGCGCATTACACCAAAATCGCTGGTTGCATTGGCAAATCCGCTTCCCCCATGACTAGCGGAGATTCCGGCGAGGTCCCTGAAATTTGGTGCCGTTGGCAGGATTGGCGTTGAAATCGCCTCTTCTGCCCATGCGGGTGAAAATGACAAGCATAACGCCACCGCAATAGAACAAAATATTATCTTTCGCATAAACGCTGCGTTAAAAGCTTGCATTCATGACTCCTTCTCGGCTTTGCACTTTATCGATGCGCCCAGTTGCCGGAGTTAAGCCAAATCATGCGGCAGTCGCCTTTAGGGCCTTATGATGCTTCCAGTAAATGCCATCACCCAGTTGGACCGCATAAAGCGGCTTCCTTGCCTAATAGTCAAAACGATTTCTCACTGCAATCCCAGCGAGACTGGCAATTACCTTGCCTTTAACACAATAGCGCTGCCTGCTTTCCCTAGTCAATCGTGGGTTACCGGTCAGCCAGTGCTGAAAACATCTCTATCAGGGGACAACCGATTAACCGGGGGAAAGCAACCGGGTTACGATGTTCATAATCGCGGCAATTGCGGTTTTCGCCGTGGTATCAGTGAGACATCGTAACCCGGTTGCTTTCCCCCGGT
>CAZDRW010000114.1:0-8845 GCA_964507555.1 uncultured Desulfarculaceae bacterium | reverse complement strand
CCACCTTGTCGTCCAGGGAGAAATCTATCTCGGTTTTACCCACCTTGGGCCGGCTGTGCAGCCTGGTCCAATCATCGCGGTAGAGGGTGATGTCTATCACGCCATGTTGGATGACGGAGCCGCTGGATTCCTTGAACGCCTGAAACAGGCGGCGGCTAAGAATAGCCCCTCCGGTGCGCACACCTACCAGGGCCACACCATCGGCGCGGGAATGACGCTTGGCCATCTCGCGAGCCATGGAGGAAATCATCTCTTGGATTTGGGAGGCGGTATAAACTACCTCTTCCCGGGCGATCGACATGGGTCCCCTAACCTAACCTTGACCGCAGCTTCCCCGGTTATAGGGCTTGGTCCCCGAAATTAGTGAAGTATTCTTATAACCCGCGTGAGTTAAAGTGACAAGTTCTTTCTATAAATCCCGATTATCGCCATGGTTTATAACGAACATGATAAAAAAACAAACCAGGGCTTGACCTGGAGGCTTTGGCGAACTATAAATCGCTGGTGAGCCGGAGTGGCGGAACTGGTAGACGCAGGGGACTCAAAATCCCCCGGCCCTTGTGGTCATGAGAGTTCAAATCTCTCCTCCGGCACCAAAAATATCAAGGGGTTGGCTGTTCGGCAGCCAGCCCTTTTTTGTATGACAAATCAGCGTTGTTTTATGTCTTGCGATAGGCATAGGTGTAAGGGATGGCTTTACCTTCCCAAGCCGCCGCGGTTTTCATGGGTTCAAGTCGCGGACGCGGACGCGGTCAGGCAATGCCGGGAGCCACCCAGATAGGGCGATGCAGTTTGGAGGCAAACCAACTCCAGGCCCCAGGCAGCCAGTCACCCGCGGCCGGGGTCATGGGGTCTGGTTCGCTACGGGGCAACAGCAGGGTCCTGCCCAGCTGAATCCAGTTAACTGGCTGATAAGGAAGCCCTCATGCTGGGCGTGGGGCAGCCAGGCTATCTCTAAATCCATGCAGGGCCCGCCTGTTCTGCCTGAATAGGACAAGCTGCCTTTGCCGACACAGGCCCCCGCTCTAGAACACTGGGGTAGGCACGGTGCCCCAGCCGGTGTCCCTGGGCAGGTCCTTGACGGCCAGCACCTTGAGGCTATGCACGTCCAGGTCCAGCATAAAAACCGGTATCCTGCGCGCGCCTATGGCGAACAAGCCATAGGGCAGGGGAGTTCCCGCATCTTGGATCTGCAAGAAGACCAAGCGTCGGGTCGTGCCCATATGGCCCTCGGCCGCCTGGTGCAAATTCCCGGGCAAGGAGTGGTGCCCGTGACTCAGGTGCCGGAAGGGGTGGAAGATCCAGTCTGTGATCATGGAAAGCGCGTGGTGCTGCTTGTAGAGCCGCCACTGGCCACCAGTGTCAGCGATGAGACCCTGCATGATGTAGTTGGCCGGCAAAAAGTAGACCAAATACTTCTGGTCCCTATTCAACCTGGCCTTGACCAGCGCCAAGTCCAGTACGGCGGGCATTCGGTGCTGCATGACGGGCAGGTCATCGGAGGTTATGGACAAGGCCGCCAGGTTGTCCACGGAACAACGGTTCAGGTGCCTAATGGTGTAGTATCGCCGGGCAAAGGCCCCGCCTATGGCAATGGCGGCGATCAAAACCGCCCCTACGATTTTCCCCCCCACACCGGCGGGCAGGATGTGCCGCTCCAGGGCCCGAGGCAGGAACATGCCGGTTTTCCCCATGTACGCCTTGTACTCCTCCGGGTAGTCCTTCAGCATTCTCCTTTCCTCGTCTTTGGCCAGGAGCATATACAGCAGCAGCATGACTACCCAGAGCGCCACCACCAGGAACCGCGGCCACAGGATGAAAAGGCCCGCGCCGGCCACTACCAAGCCCAGGTATTGCGGGTGCCGGATGACCGAGTAGAGGCCCTTTAAGGCCGTGCCCTTTTTAAGGAACTTATTGAAATACACCTGGAAGGCGCAGACGAAGAAAATGGCCAGGCCCAACAGGAACAGCACCGATCCCGCCACCCGGACCACCTTAAGAAAGTAATCGGGCGGCACCACCATGTGGGGCAGGAAGAAGGCGCTGAGCCATCTGGTGGCGGGATACTTGGCGATGGCCAAGAGAACCGGGTTGAAGGCCGAATAAAAAAAGCCCGCGAAGGGGCTTATCATGATCAATATTTCCAACCCGATTATAAAATAGAGAATGATGGCACTATTGAGTATGGCCCTGCTCTTGCTCATAACGACCCCTCCCTCTGGTAGGACATGAGATGAGCGTCAATTGGCATGTAAAGCATATGCATAAAACATACCCAATTGGTGTGCTATTTGGTATGTCATTAATTTGTTTGGACATAATATTTAAAGCGGTCCTGTGCAGCTTGGGTCGCCCTGCATAAATATTACCCTCTGCTCTTCGAAGAAGGGTGTTATTTTATGCAGCGGCTGACCCTGCTCCACCGCTTTTTGCCGGGCTGTTTGGTGGGAAAGCGAAAAGCGGAAAGAATACGCTCGGCTGTTATCTTGTCAGGGGCAGCATCGTCTGTCCCGTGCAGATCGTCCTCGCCGCCAGGCTTGAAAAGACGTTACCAAACCTAGGGGGGTGCCAGCGCCATTGACGGCCGCCCAGCAGCTTAAAGCCCCCCCACTCCCCGGCCCGATCTTCCACATAACGCGCTGAAACGGCCTGGGCCTCCGCTGCAGCACTTGAATATGTCCCGTCCCTTATTACCGCCGTCCAGGGTGGTGCCCATGGGGCAACTGGTATTGTGCGGCTCCATGATCTTGCGCAGAATATCGTCCCTTGGCAGCCGCGCGAGGTGTTAACCACCTTGCCGCCGACTCTCCAGGCGCCAGGACTCAACAAACCCGCACGGCCTTTGCCTTTGCCACGAGGCAATTAGTGTGCCTCTTCACAGCCGAAATGATTTACTATATGCGCAGACAGCTACGCTTCGTTGCTTAATGGAAACGCTATGACTTCAGAGCCAGGCAGCCTTTTGGGGGTCGCCCAAGGCAGGCCAAGCATTCACTGGAAGCATCAGAGGCCCTTAATTGGCTTAATGCGCGCCAGCAGCCCAATAATATGTTTTATGAATAACCTTTCGCATCACCTCCGCCCTAAAGGACCAGCCACCCCATGCTGCACTGGCCGGAAATAGCCTGGATCCCCTGCCTTCTATCAGGCGGCCTCTGCTATACGGCGGCGCTGCACCTTTGGCGGTTCCGGGAAGAACCCACCATAAAACCCATCATCGGCCTGATGGCGGCCATGTGTTGCTGGTCCATTTTCTACGCCCTGGCGCTACGGCTAGAGAGCCTCGCCGCCAAGGACCTTTTGATGCGCCTGGTGTCGGCGGCCGCCTTTGCCACCGCCATCAGCTTTCTTTTCTTGGGCCTGCAATTCAGCGGCAAGGAACGCTATATCAACTGGCGGACGCTTTTGGCCTTGCTGGTGATTCCCGTGCTGGCGTTGACCCTGAACCTGACCAACAGTCACCACCAAATCATGACAAGCCCCATGACTTTGGTGCCTGGCAGCCCCGTAACGGCTTGGGTCCCCCACTGGGGCTATTGGCTGCTGATTCTTTTTTACAGCGTCCTGCTGAGTCTCATAGGCGCGGTGCTGGTCTTTAAAAGCCTGCGGCAGGCAGAGGGAGTGCAAGGTAAACGGCTGCGTCTTGTCGCTCTGGCTTTGACGCCCACCTGGATTATGGCTTGCCTCTATTACGCAAGGCTTTGGCCGCTGTTGGTGGACCCAACCCCGATATTTTTCGGATTCTGCGCAGGGGTGGTGATGTACGTCAACTTCCGCTTCCGCACCTCCGCCCCGGAACCCTTGGCGGAAAACCTGGACGATTCGATATTGCAGCTTAAGCAATTCGCACTCCGGGTTGCGTCTGTGGTGGTGACCCCGACCCTGGCTCTTTTTATAACCAATGAAGCCATTAGAGGCGATTACCCCTTAGTCGTCTTGATGATCTTCATGCTGCTGAGCTATTCCTCGGCCATGGTGGCCATGCGGCCGAGTGCGCCAATGCGATCGCAGCTCCTGTTCTACTACATCACAATTGGCGTAGGCATCGCCGC
The DNA here is from genome assembly GCA_964507555.1 of uncultured Desulfarculaceae bacterium. GTDB lineage: Bacteria > Desulfobacterota > Desulfarculia > Desulfarculales > Desulfarculaceae > Desulfocarbo. Next base: position 4,793 of record CAZDRW010000114.1, on the reverse strand, counting down.
CTTTGGCACGATGTCGCTTTACCAGCTCGTCTATGAAGGCCAAATCGCCAGGGGAAGCTGGGTATACCTGTTTCCCATTCTGGCGATTTTGGGGATCGGCGCCGATGGAGGCTTACTTTTGTGCATCGCGCACCTGGCTTGCATGCTGCTCTTGATAATGCTCATGGGCAACATGGAATTTTTAAAGCAGAGCGGTTTCGGCGGCAGGTTCTTCATAGTCTATCTTTGCGAGACAGCGTTCCTGTACTTCTTCGAGCGCAACCGCGGCAGGGCCATAATGGACCTATACGCGCAGCGCGATGCCCTGATCGAATCAGAACGGCAGCTGACCTCCACTCTGCACGAAAACGAGGCCCTGCTCCGGGAGGTGCATCACCGGGTGAAAAACAATATGCAGGTGATATCCAGCATGCTCAAACTGCAGGCCGGCAGGCTGGACGATCCAGAATTGTCCGGAGCCTTCATCGACAGCCAGTCCCGGGTCCATGCCATGTCCCTGATCCACGAGATGCTTTATCAGCAGAATCAATATGCCTACGTGGATCTGAAAAAATATATGGAGCGCCTGAGCAAGCACCTGCTGGCCTCTTTCAGCGACGGCCAACATCGGCTGCAACTGGATATATATCCTCCTGATATGTCCATCAACCTGGACCAAGCAGTCCCCTTCGGCCTGATAGCCAACGAATTGCTCACCAACACGCTGAAACACGCCTTCCCTGGGGGGCTCCCGGGCGTAATATCGATTGCTTTGCACAAGTCCGAAAATAATGAGACGGAGCTGCGGGTCATGGATGACGGCATCGGGTTGCCGCCGGATCTGGACTGGCGTGAAAGCAAAACTTTGGGGTTGAAGATGATGGTGGGGCTGGCGGAAAAGCAGCTCCACGGCAAGATTGAATCGCAGAATAATCCCGGGGCCTGCTTCATTTTGCGGTTCAAGTCGAACAATTGAGCTGCAGGGGCCCGTCCTTGCAACAAGCCGGCATCAGGTCTCTGGCCAGCAGCGGCGGGCCGGCACTCGTGGTGGCCGGCCCGGCCAAGGAAGGACGCGGTTAATTGACCTTCAGGACCAGGTCCCTGCCGCTTTAGCCGCCGAAGGCCGGGTGGATCAGCTCCACCCGGTCGCCGTCTTTTAAGACGGTGCCGTCGTAATCGCCCGGGGAAACAAAATGGCCGCCCAGCTCCACCAGCAAATCCTTATGCTGGGCATGCTGGCGGTGTATCAGCTCCGTGAGGTTGCTACCGGCCGGCACCTGCTCCTTGAAGCCATCCACCGTCACGGTGATCAACCGTACTGTATCCGCCCAAGGCGTCATGATCGGCCTTCAATCCACTCTTATGATTTTTATATTCTTGCCCAGCCATTCCAAGGGGACATAGACCCTGCCGCTCTTGCCGCTTCTGGCCACCGATTTTTCGATCATCTCCTTGCCGTATATCTCGAACTTGGTCATGTCGCCGGTTGCACTGACCTTGTGGCCGTCGCGGGCCTTCCTGTTGTCAGCCACCGTCATATCCTTCCCCCTCCTTTTCCATCTCATTTGGCCTTTTTGAGGGCCATGTAGATTCGCTCAGGGCTGAGCGGGGTCTCATCGATGGCTATGCCTATGGCGTCGCGCACCGCGTTCAGGATGGCCGGGATGGTGGGCATGATGGCGCCCTCGCCCACCTCCTTGGCCCCGAAGGGCCCGTTGGGCTCGTCCGACTCCACCACGATGCAGCTCATCGGCGGCATGTCCACGATGGTGGGGATGTGGTACTCGCCCAGACTGGGGTTCTGGATGCGGCCCTCGCTGTCGAACTTCACCTCCTCGAACAGGGCTTCGCCCAGGCCCATGCCCACGCTGCCCTCCATCTGAGCCTCCACGCTGGTGAGATTGATGGCCTGGCCGCAGTCGTGGGCATCGGTTATGCGCTCAACCGTGATCTGGCCGGTCTCCATATCCACGCTCACCTCGGCCACTTGGGCCGAGCAGCCGTAGGCCGTGCTGGTGCCCACCGCCGCGCCTTTGTATTTGCCACCCAGTACCGGCGGCTTGTACTTGCCGGTGGCCACCAAGGTGCCCCGGCGCAGGTAGGCGACGCGGGAGGCCTCGTTGAAGGTGAGCTCCTTGCCCTCGGGCTGGGTTTCCCAGCCCCGGTGCTCCTTAATATATTTCACCCGCAGGGGCATGATATCCACGGGCTCGCCCGCTATCTTCACCAGCCCGCGCTTGATATCCAAACGCGTCCGCTCCACTCCCAGTTCCTGGGCCAGTTCGCCCAGAATCATGTCCTTCAGGTTCTCGGCCGCCTCCTTGGTGGCGTGGCCGGTCATCATGGTGGTGCGCGAGGAATAAGCGCCCAAATCGATGCCGAAGTCGGTGTCGCCGGATTCGATGCGCACCATGTCGTAGGGGATGCCTAAACCCTCCGCCGCGATCATGGCCATGGTGGTGTCCGAACCCTGGCCGATCTCGGCCGCGGCGGTGAGCACCTTGACTCCGCCTCCGTCCTCGTCGGCCTTGATGGTCACGGTACAGTGGAAGGTTTCCGAGCGGTAGATGGGATAGCCCGCGCCGGAAACGAAGAAACCGCAGGCCATGCCGATGCCCTTGCCCTTGGGCAGGGTGCCCTTTTTCTTCGTCCAATCCGAGCCGTCGGCCACCGCCTCGATGCACTGGCGCATGCCCAGGCTGCTCATGGCCAGGTCGTTGCAGGTCACGTCGCCGGTCTCCATCATGTTCTTGAGGCGAAGCTCCACCTGATCGATGCCCAGCTTTTCGGCGATGATGTCCAGCTGCTGCTCAAACAGCGCCCGGGCGATAACCGCGCCATGGCCGCGCTGGGCCCCGCAGGCGGGCTTATTGGTATAGATGCGCCGGCCGTCGTATTTCATGTTGGGCAGCTTGTAGGGCCCGCCCAAAAGCGAGCCGGAGTAGTAGACCGTGGCGATGCCGAAGGAGCTGTAGGCGCCGCCATCCAAGGTGGCGCTATGCTCCAGGGCCACGAGCGTGCCGTCCTTCTTCACGCCGATCTTCATCTCGTGGGTGAAACCATGACGCGCCCGGCCGAAGAGGAACACCTGCTCGCGGGTATAGGCCATGCGAACCGGCCGTCCCGTGCGTATGGCCAGGAAGGATGAGGCCAGATCAATGGGCGAGGCAGCGGCCTTGGGCCCGAAGCCGCCGCCCACGTAAGGCTTGATCACCCTCACCTTGGCCATGGGAAGCCCGGTGACCATGGATACGGTGCGCTGCACGTAATGGGGCACCTGAGTGGAGCTGTGCAGGGTGAGCATGCCGTCCTGGCCGTATACGGCCACGCACTGGTTGGGCTCGATGAAACCCCCGTCCTGCCGCTTTGAGACGAAACGCCCTTCCTGGATCAGGTCGCACTCCTGGAAGGCCGCCGCCACGTCGCCGAATTCCTGGTGCACCTCGGCGCACACGTTGCCGGGAAATTCGTCATGAATCCAAGGCGCGTCCTCGGCTGTGGCCTCCTCCACGGTGAGCATATGAGGAAGCGGTTCGTACTCAACCTCTATGAGTGACACCGCCTTGAGCGCCGTGGCCATATCCTCCGCCGCCACCGCCGCGATCTCGTCGCCCACATAGCGCACCTTGTTCACCGCGAACAGGTCTTCGTCGTAGCGGGCGGGCGAAACGCCGTATTTGACTCGCGGCACGTCTTCGGCCGTGATCACCTCCACCACGCCGGGCAGGGCCTTGGCCTTTGAGGTGTCTATGGATTTGATCAGGGCGTGGGCATGCGGACTTTGCAGCAAGGCCCCGGCCAATTCATCCTTGAAGCGCAGGTCCTCCAAATACTGAGCCGCGCCGGTGGCCTTGGCAGGCGCGTCCTTGCGGGGAGCCCGGCTGCCTATCACATCGTATGCCGCGCTCATGACGCCACCTCCCCGTTCATCTTGTGCGAGGCGTCCATAACCGCCTCCACGATCTTCTGGTAGCCGGTGCAGCGGCACAGGTTGCCGGAAAGCCCCTGGCGGATTTCAGCCTCGCTGGGCGATTGGTTTTTCACCAAAAGGGCTTTGGCGGAAAGGATCATGCCGGGCGAGCAGAACCCGCACTGGATGGCGCCGGCCTGCACGAATGATTCCTGGAGAGGGTGCAACCGGTTGCCCTTGGCAATGCCCTCAATAGTAAGCACCTCCCGGCCCTCGGCCTGGAGCCCCAGCACCAGGCAGGAGTTCACGGGCGCTCCGTCCAAAAGCACGGTGCAGGAACCGCAGTCGCCCACCTGGCAACCCTGCTTGGTGCCGGTGAGCCCCAGGTCTTCCCGCAGCACCTGGGCCAAGGTCTTATTGGGGCTTATCAGCAACTGGTGCTCTTTGCCGTTGACCGTCAGACTTAGTATGTGTTTCTGCATGGTGTGGCCTCCTAATTCCGGCGCGCGTCGGCTAGCGCCTGGCTCAGGCAGCGCTTGGTCAGCACCGCCACCATGTCGCGCCGGTATTCCGCCGATCCGCGGTGGTCGTCAATGGGACGGGCATCGGCGGCGGCCGCCGCCCCGGCGGCGGCGAAGGTCTTTTCATCGGCAGCCGCGCCGGCCAGTACTTTAGCCGCACCTAACGAGAGGATGGGAGTGGGCGCCACCGCCCCCAAGGACACCCTGCCCTCTTTGATGGTTTTGCCGTCGTCCTCCAATAAGAGCCAGCTCGCCACGTTTGCCAGGGAGATTTCCAAGGCCTTTCTCAGGCCCAGCTTGCAATAGCCGCTGCCGCTGCCGGGCTGCGGCTTGGCCACCAACGCCTTGGTCAGCACTTCACTGGCAGCCAGGGAGGTCAGGCC
>CAZDRW010000113.1:0-8866 GCA_964507555.1 uncultured Desulfarculaceae bacterium | reverse complement strand
TTGTTGGTGCCCAAAAATCCCGGCCAATCCGCGCCCGCGTATCTTTTCAATCCGCTGCCCGCGTCGGGCTCGACGGCTATGAGCATAAGCGAATTCACGCTGACCTTGCGCAGGTCGTTTTCGCCGTCCATGTTCTTGCCCAAGATGAGCTGTCCCCCAAGCTCGCTGGCTTGAGTCCTGGCGCCCCAGGCCACCGCGGCCGAGCACAAGGGGACCTGGCTGGAACGGGTCGAGAAATCGCGGCGAAAGCGCGAGTAATAGGGGAGGGCGGTAAAGGAATTCAGCGCGGCCAAGTCGTCCACGGTCATCTCCCGGCCCAGAGTCCGCACCGTGAGATCCGCGCCCCGGGCGCGCATGCCCTGCAACATTGCCTCCAGCTCGTTGCCGTATAGTTTTTTGGTGGCCAGGCGGGAGCGCACGAAAGGCAGGAAGCCCTGCTCGTATAACTGAACCGAGCCCGTGTAGAATTCCAGCAGCAGATACTCGAAACATTCCACGATCTGCCGGGCCGCCAAATAGCCGTGGGCATAGGCCCGCTCCTCGGGAGCGCCCCACAAATGCAGCACCTTGTTGCCCCTGATGGTTTTCAAGCTGCCACCGCCGTTGCCCCGCACGACGCTTAAGTCCGCTTCGGGGTAAGGCGTAGGCGAGATCAGGCGCAAGTCCACGCCTTGGTATACCTGAGCCGCCCCTAGCGTCAGCTTGACTGGGCCCAAGTGATCGGGTTTCTGGTACCAGCCCGTGGGCTCCAGATAGTCCTGATGCTCCACCGCTTGGTTGCGGTTTACATCCGCCCAGCCGTAAATAAGGTAGTCGCCGGGCGCCGGCAGGGAAAAGGAGTAAGTGCCCGCAGAGGTCAGCTTCACCCAGCCGGCCACCAATGGAGATTGGGCGGGACGGGGTTCGGTCTCCAAAGACCTCAGCTTGGCCAAGGCGCTGCCGCCGGTGTCGGCGCTGGCCAGCGCGACGGCCAGGACGTATATGTCGCCCAGCTGACCGCCGGGAACCGAAACGGTTCCGCTGATGGTGCCGGCGCTGGAATCGGCCTCGCTGGGGACAGCCAAGGCCAAGCAGGTTAAAAGAAATCCCGCAAGCAACCATATGAACCCGTGCGGGAGAGAGCGCCTAGGTGACATGCTTGAACTCCCAGTGCGTTGGACTATGGCATTAGCTTGGGCTTAGACTTGAGGTAATATATCTCAGGCGGGTGCCTTTTGGCGAGGGTTGCATTGACGCGATGTATAATCCCAAAAATGCATGACCAGGCCGGTTGAGCATTATCCTTTACGCAAAACCCATCGGCATTACCTCAGCTGCTTCAAGACCCAATACCTGCGCGAGGCGGATGAAGGCTGATTATTAGAAAGCAGATTAGGCCGCCTGACGCGGTCTCCCCAGGAAAACCCGTTCATGCATGCCAGCGTGGCGTTACATCTCTAACTCGTCCAACTCGCCGTTATTCAGCTTCCAATAGCGTTGCTGCACCGCGATGGCTTCCTTAAGCGGCCAGGGCTGCTTGGCGTTTTGGGCGGCGCGGCGCAGCTTATCGGCCTCGGTGCTACCCAAAAGGGCATCCATGACCGCCAGGCAGGCCTGGGCCTCGGCCTCGGGGCTGTAACCGCCCTCCAAAACGCCCACAATGCGGCCCGGGCAGAACTCCTCGGCGATCTCCATCAGCACCCTGGTCAAAGCGGCGAAGCCCAGCGAGCTTATGGCCTGTCCGCCCAGGGGGTCTTCGCAGTGGGCGTCGAATCCGGCGGAGACCAGGATGAACTGGGGCTTGAACTGCCGCGCCACCGGGACCAGGAGGTCTTCGAAGATGCGGATGTAGTCGCTGTCGCCGTGGCCCGGGGACAAGGGCACGTTGATGGTGAAGCCCTCGCCTTTGCCTCTCCCCGCCGCGTTGACCGGGCCGGTGCCGGGATAAAAGGGCGCTTGATGGGTAGAGAAATAGAGGACCTTAGGGTCCAAGAAAAATGCGTCCTCGGTGCCGTTGCCGTGATGCACGTCCCAGTCCACGATCAAGACGCGCTGCAAACCGCGGGCCTGGATTAAATGGGCGGCGGCCACGGCTATGTTGTTGAATAGGCAAAATCCCATGGCCCGTACCGGGGTGGCGTGATGGCCCGGGGGGCGCACGAACGCCATGCCGTGAGTCACCTGGCCGTCCAGGGCCGCATCGCACAGGTCGATAAGGGAGCCCGCCGCCTTTAAGGCCGCGTCATAGGACCCCGGCGAGGTGTGGGTGTCCATGTCCAAGGCCATGCTGCGGCCGTTGGTGGATGCGATACGGTTGATATGGCTGGTCTGGTGCACCCGGGCCAACTCCTCTTGCGTGGCCGGACGTGGCGCGATGCGCAAGGTTTTTGCCAGGCCCGGCCACGAGGCGATGGCGCGCTCCAAGGCGGCCAGCCGGCGGGGGGATTCGGGATGATAGGAACCGGGGTCGTGCTCCTTGAAAATGGGATCGTGCACCAGGCCCAATGGCATGCTGTTACTCCTTGACCGGCTTATCCTGACCGGGCTTGGTTTTGGCTTGGGGAAACAAGAGCACCCGTCCGTCGTACATCACGCCGGAGAGATCATGGGGATCGATCTTGGCCAACTCGGCGAAGATCTCGCTCAGATTGAAGACCACTACCTTGTGACCCGCTTCCAAGAGGTTCAGATCGGTGCTCATCTTCCCGGTTTTGAGGTTATAGACTCCCACCATGTTTTCGGCGAATTTGAGTATCTTGCCCACGCCCGAGGAATAGCCCCGGGTATTGGGCCGGTCCGCGCCGGCGGGCAGCTTCACCCCGCGGCTTTTCAGATATTCCCGCAGCAGACCATAGTGGATGTCCCACAGGTTTTCGCCGGGCCGCACCACATGCACGCCCCAGGCGCTAACCCGCTTGGTTTCGCCCAGGGATTTTTCCAGAATCTCGCCGCGTTGTCCCACCACCAGCTTGCGCTCCAGATCGCCCACCGCCACCACGGTGTCTCCCACCTTGATGCTTTCGTCGGAGCGCACCACCGCATCCAGCGATTTGTCCAAGCCGTAGGGCTCCTTGCGCTTGGCCTGTTCCTCGGCCTGGGTTTGGGCGGCTTTGCCTTCCGGATTAACCTGCACCACCCCGCTCTGGGTGGGCGGCGGCGGCGCCGGCGCTATTTTCTCTTGGCCGGGAGTCCCGCCCGGTTTGGGCTGAGCTGCTACTTTATCGCTGGGCTTGGTGCTGGGCGCCAGAGCTGGCTCTTCCTGACCCCAAAACTTAATCACCAGAAACAGGGCCGCGGCCAAGAAAACCAGGGCCAGCAACCAGGGCCAGCGGGAAGGCTTGCGCCCATCTCCTGGCTTCTCGGCGTTTCTAAAAGCCTGCAAGTCTCTTTCCGTGGAAAGCGGGTCCATGAAAGTCCTCGCCTTTAAAGTTGGTCGAGCATAAAAGCAAAGCGGCGCCAGGCACGGTTTTATAGCCCGGCGCCGGCGAATGTCGATTAATCATCTCATAAATGGCGCCAGCATTGCTCGATATGTTTGGCCTCCATTTTGGGGGTCGCCAAGCTAACCAGTACGGCCAGGATGAAGGAAACCGGGAGCGCGATTATGTTGGGGTCGGTGAATTGGAGAAGCCACCCAGTTGATCCCTTTGCCGCCAGCATGGCCAGAGAGTCCACTCCGTACATTGCCTTGCACAGTCCGATGGCGGCCGATTCCTTGGTATGCACGAAAACCAGGTAAAAGAAGCTCACCACAAAGCCGCCCACCATGGAAACTACCGCCCCCGCCCGGGTCATGCCTTTCCAGTAGAGGCCCAAGAGATAGGCCGGCAAAAAGGCGGCGGCGCAGAGACCGAAGAAGAAGGCCGTGGCGCGGGCGATGATGGAAGGCGGCAGCACCAGACCCCAAATCAAGGTCACCACCACCGTGATCGCCACCCCGGCGCGGTTTATGGATATGGGGTTGCCCCTGCCGCGCAGGCCGCGCTCGTAAAAATCCCGGCCCAGGCTGGTGCCGCCCACATGGTATTGACTGGATAAGGTGCTCATGGCCGCGGCGACCATGGCCAGAAGAAAGAGCACGCCGAACCAGCCCGGCATCACCTCGGAGACGAATATGGGGATGATTTTGTCTATGTTGCCCCCTGCCATATCCACGGCGATCTTGCCGGCTTGCTTGAAGAAAATCACGTTGCTCAAGGCGCCAACCATGAAGGCCACCCCGGTCATAGCCAGGATGAATATGCCTCCGAAAAGCACTCCGCGGTTCAATTCGCGGTCGCTTTTGACCGTCATGAAGCGCACCGCCAGCTGGGGCTGGGCCAGCACGCCTATGCCCACGCCGTAGATTATGGTGGTGTAGATCACCAGCCACAACGGCGAACCCGCCTGCGCGCCCTGGGTCCAGCCCAGCATGCCGCCGGCCTTGAGGCTTGCCGGCAGTTTGGGGGCCAGATCGGTTAGCGCCTGGTGGGCCTCTACCACCCCGCCCAGCTTGCTGTACACGAAAACAATCAAAATTAGCATCATCACGAACATGAGCGAGCCTTGGAAGGCGTCGGTGTACATCACCGCTTTGAGGCCGCCGGTTATTACGTAGAGGGCCAGGATGCCGGTGAATATCAAAAGGGATGCCGTATAGTTGATGCCCAGGCCCACTTCCAGCATGCGGCTGATGCCGATCAGCACCGCTGCCGCGTAAACCGGTATGAACAAGAAGACCACCACTCCGGCGAAGCCCTGCACAAAGGGCGACTTATAGCGCAGGCCCAAAAGCTCGGGGAAGGTGTGGGCGTCCAGGGTCACCCCCATGCGCCGGGTGCGCTTGCCGAAAAAGACCATGGCGATGAAGATGCCCACCATGATGTTGAGGAAAGTGAGCCACAAAAGCGGCAGGCCGAACATAGCCGCCGCACCGCCGAAGCCGATGATGGCCGAGGTCGAGATAAAAGTGGCGCCATAGCTCATGGCCATGACAAAGGGGTTCATGCGGCGGCCGGCCAGCATGTAGTCGGTGGCCTGGCGGGTCTCGCGCCAGCCTCTATAGCCCAGCCAAAACACCACCACAAGATATACCGCGGCCAAGATGATTTTGATCGCCATGACTGCTCCTCCCGCGCCGTGTTAATAGAACGTTTGGTTTGCCCGGTTTAGGTGCAGCCGTTTTTCGGACCGCTTTCATCGATATCGCGCAACTCTTCGCTGAAGGCGCCGGTGTCGTTCCATTTGACGATTCCGTACACCACGCACAAGACAGAGGCGAGGATGCACAATATGAAAGCCCAGGCTAATTCGGTGCTGGCAATGCCTAGCAAGGATCACCTCCCTACGGCGGGTTAAAAGGGGAGGGGCTGCGGACAGCCGCCCCTCGTGCCCTATTTGGGCGGCTAAAACGCTAGTATAGGATATGAAGTAGGCCGAGGCGGTGTCAAGGATATAGAGGTTGGGTCCCTTAAAAGGCTTTTCGAAAAAACCCCCTGAACTTGATTTAGCCTTATATTGCCGTTAAAGTTGGAAACTGTAGTTGAATCGTGGCTCATAAGATTCACGGCCGCCAAGGTTGGCAGGCCTTTCCTTCTTGGCTCTGGAGCACTCATGTCAAAGGATTTCGATAAGTTTATTGGCACCGACAAGTACATCGTCTCTCCCGCCTTAAAAGACGTGGTGAACGTTTCCATTGCCCTGGGCCGTCCGCTTTTGGTAAAGGGCGAACCCGGCACCGGCAAGACCCTGTTGGCCCACAACATCGCCCGGGGCCTTGGCATGGAACTCATTATCTGGAACATCAAGTCCACCACCAAAGCCCGCGACGGCCTCTATATCTACGACACCGTGCAGCGGCTCAACGATTCCCGCTTCGGCGGGGGCGATGTGAGTAACATTAAGAATTACATACATTTGGGCCAGTTGGGCCGCGCCTTCGCCGCCAAGGAGCAGGTGGTGCTTCTGATCGACGAGGTTGATAAAGCGGACATCGAGTTCCCCAACGACCTCTTGAACGAGCTTGACGAGATGAGCTTCTATGTCTCCGAGACCAAGGAGACCATAGCGGCCGAGACCCGGCCAATCGTGGTGATCACCTCCAACTCGGAAAAGGAACTGCCCGACGCTTTCCTGCGGCGCTGCGTGTTCCATTATATTGACTTCCCCGATCCCGCGCTCATGACCGATATCGTGGGCGTGCACTACCCCGATCTGGAAAAGAAGCTCTTGAAAGAGGTGCTCACCCGTTTCTACTGGCTGCGCGAGATCGACAATTTCCGTAAGAAACCCTCCACCAGCGAGCTCTTGGACTGGATCTCCGCGCTCATCGCCGGCGGCGTGAAGCCCGAGACCGTGGCCAAGGAGCTGCCCTTTGCCGGCGCGCTCATCAAGAAAGAGCAGGACATGGAGATCCTGGCCGCGGCGGCCAAGCATTCGGGCGGGGGCCGCATCGGGCTAAGAAGCCGCTACTAACCAAAGAGGCGGTTGCCTGATGGCCATGACCAAGATCATAGAGATTGTGCGCTGGGTGGCGGCGGCGCTGGGTTTTTACTGGGGCTATTCCCTGGCCGACCCGGTGCAGGGCTTCAAGGTCATGAGCCTGGTGGTGGTGCTCTCCATTGCCGGGCTCACCGGCCTGGAGAGTCTGTTTTTCTCAAAAAGTGCGGCGGAGAAATCCGGCTTTGGGGCCGGCGGGGCCTATCAACGCCAGTCCGGTTTCAACAACCTGGCCGTGGCCATCGCCATGCTTTTGGTGTGGCTCCTGGGCTGGGGGATCAAGGCCATGGCCGCGGTCACCCTGGTGCTTTTAACCTTTCTGGTGCTGTCAGCGGCCAACCACGCCTATTCGGCTATCAAGGAAGGCAACCGTTCGGTCATCAATATGCTGCGGCCGGTCTTGACCGGCGCGCTCTTGGGCGGGGTGCTGCCCTTGATGTTCATGGCGCTTATGGGCGAGGGTAAGTAATAACTCATGGTATTCAGCGATCTTTTCTATACCCTCAGGCAGCTCAAGGTCCCGGTGTCCATCACCGAGTGGATGGCGCTCATGCAGGCCATGGACCAGGGCCTGGCCAAGTCCAGCCTCACCACCTTCTATTATTTGGCCAGGGCCGTCCTCATAAAATCCGAGACCTATTACGACCAGTACGACCAGGCCTTCGGCCACGTGTTCAAGAACGCCGAGCTCCCGGCCGAAATCCGCGACGAGATCCTGGATTGGCTCTCCGATCCCCAAAATAAAATGGAGCTCAGCGAGGAGGAGATCCAGGCGCTCAAGCATATGGACCTGGACGAGCTGCGGCGCGAGCTGGAGAAGCGCCTGCAGGAGCAGACCGAGCGCCACGACGGCGGCAGCCGCTGGATCGGCACCGGCGGCACCAGCCCCTTTGGCCACGGCGGCAACCACCCAGGCGGCATCCGCATCGGTGGCGCAGGCGGCGGCGGGCACGCGGTGCAGATCGCGGCCGAGCGGCGCTTCCGCAACTACCGAACCGACGTGACCCTGGACGTGCGCCAGATCAAGGTGGCCCTAAAGCGCCTGCGCCGCTTTTCCCGCGAGGGCCCGGAGGATGAGCTGGCCCTGGAGGAGACCATTGATAAAACCTGCAAGAACGCGGGCGAGATCGAGCTGGTCTTTCAGCGCGAGCGCAAGAACACGGTCAAGGTGCTGCTCCTCATGGACTCGGGCGGCTCCATGACGCCGTACAGCAACCTGGTGAGCCGCCTTTTCAGCGCGGCCCATCAGATGACCCATTTCCGCGACCTCAAGGGCTTTATTATCACAACTGTGTTTATCAGGAGCTCTACAAGGACATCTACAACTCGGAGTCCGAGCCCACCGCCTCGCTTCTCCACAACTTGAGCCCGGACTACAAGGTGATCGTGGTGGGCGACGCCTACATGGCGCCTTCGGAGCTGTTCAGCGTGGGCGGGGCCATCGACTATTACTATCATAACGAGCGGCCCGGCATCGAATGGCTGCAGCGCATCGCCGACCACTTCCGCCACTGCGTGTGGCTGAACCCCATGCCGGAACGCGCCTGGTTCCACACCACCATCAGCGCCATTGCCAAGCTCTTTCCCATGTTCCCGCTGACCATCGACGGGCTGGAAGAGGCGGTCAAGAAGCTCATGGTGCGCCACTAGTAATCGCCTAAAAAACCTGCGGGGGAGCCATGAAAAAATACCCCAGTCTGCTCTTGGCCCTGGTCCTCGTTCTCCTGCCGCTCTGCGCATGGGCCGAAATAACCAGACAGGACGAGGCGTTCATGCGGGAGTGCTTCGCCCTGGCGCGCAAGTCCATTGACCGGGGCGACGATCCTTTCGGCGCGGTGCTGGTCAAGGACGGCAAGATCATCATGCGGGCGGACAACTCGGTGTTTACCGAACATGACTTCTCCCGGCACGCGGAGATAAATTTGCTAACCGCGGCCATTGGGGAATTGGGCTCGGCCGGCATCAAGGGCTCGACGCTTTATAGCTCTTGCGAGCCCTGCGTAATGTGCGGCGGCGCCATCGAGTTGGCCGAGGGCTTGATCGTAAGGGTGGTCTACGGCCTATCGGGCCAGCGCCTGGTGGAGATGGTGGGCGAGGGCAAAGCGCTATCCGACCATTCGTTTTTCAAATGGGCCGGCAACCGGATAAAGGTGGAAGGCCCGGTGCTGGAGGCCGAGGCCGAGGATGTGATCCGCGAGTATCTGGCGTTGCACCATATGCGTTAAAGCGGCGGGGGAAGTAAAGGATGGTGAGGCACTAACGCTAGGCAAAGTTGAATCAGTTAAATAACTGGGCGGCTTGACCAGATTGGATAGTTCAAGCCGCCCCCTTAATAGCGGCCATCCTCATCTTGCTTCGCGTTTCATTGATCTATTTTCCAGGTACTTTTTAACCATTAGCACGGACATCT
>CAZDRW010000112.1:1995-8895 GCA_964507555.1 uncultured Desulfarculaceae bacterium | reverse complement strand
GGCGGGAGCGGGGGGTGCAGAAAAAGCGGGGCAGGGCAATGGCCCGGCCGCGCTTTTGCTGGCAGGCGGGCGCGTCAAGGCCATGGGTCCAGAGGCGCTTTCCGCCGAGGCGGCCGAGGAACTGGATTTGCGGCCCGCTTGGCTAGCGCCCGCGCCCCTGGACGCCCATGTGCACCTTTGCCTGCGCGGCGAGGCCGCCGAAAACCTGGCCGCCTGCCTGGAGGCGGGGCTAAGCGCGGTGCGCGACTTGGGCAACCCGCCCAAACGCCAAACGCCGCGAGGCACGCCGGAGCAGGCGCCCCTGGTCATCGCCTCGGGCCCCGGCCTGTGCGCCGAAGGCCCGGCCAAGACCTGGTTGGGCATCCAATGCCGTGGGCCTGAGTCTTTCACCGCCGCCGCCCAAGAGCGCGTGCAGGCCGGAGCGGGCGTCATTAAGGTATTCGCCAGCGGGCTTCTGGACTTTAACCGGCCCGGCCAGGTGGAGCATCCCCTGGCCGTGAGCGCGGAGGAGCTTGCAGCGGTGGCCGCGGTGGCCCATGAGGCCGGCCTAAAGGTGGCAGCCCACACCAGCGGCGAGGCCTCGGCCCGGGCCTGTCTGGCCGCCGGGGTGGACTCCTTGGAGCACGGGTTTTTCCTTTCGCGGGAAACGCTGGCCATGATGGCCGCTAAAGGCACCGCCTGGTCGCCCACCCTGGCCGCGGTGGAGGTGCACGCGGCCGATCCCGAGGGCCGGCACGATCGGGCCACCCGCGATAACCTGCGCTGGATCGCCCAGAGCCAGGCCGCTTCCCTGCGCCTGGCCGAGGAGCTGGGGGTGAATCTGGTGCTGGGCACCGACGCGGGCTCTTATGGGCTCCCGCATGGCCAGGCGGTTTTCATGGAGATGCAGGCCTGGCTAGGGGCCGGGCTGAAGCCCGAGACGGTGTTCATGGCCGCCACCGGCCGCGCGGCAGAGGCCATGGGGCTCTCCGGCGAATTGGGCGTGATCGCGCCGGGGGCCCGGGCCTGGCTAATGGCCACGGAGCACGACCCGCGGGAAAAACCGCTGGCCCTGCAAAAGCCAGTTTGGCGTGGGTTTTAGCCCTATTAGGGTGCAGTTTGTGCTTAGCCCTGGCACAGTCAGGCAGCCATAGGCAAGGCGCCCGGCAAGTGAGGGACAAAGGCGTAGCTAACGCTACGTCGAGGACCGAGCGCAGACGGCAACGCAGCATGTGGCCGCCTGGCGAAGCCAGGTCAGAGCCCGCCCTTGTAGGGGTAGTACAGCACATAGCTTTTTTTGAGGCTCCCGTAGCGTTCCTGGGCAATGGCTTTAAGCGTGCCGAAAAAGTCCTTGAGGTTGTCCAGGGGCGCCACCTGGCGGGCGAAAGCATTGGGCGAGCGCGCGTCCTCATTGAGGGGCAGCATGAAATGGCCCACCCGGCCCGACCAGCGCAGGCTCAAAGAGGCGCTCACGGCGTCCACCTCCTGGTAGACCCGGCGGATGAGGTCGGTGCGCAGGATGGCGCAGGGGGTGTTGACCATGGCCTCCATCAGGGCCGATAGATAGGTTACCTCAATCTGGCGCTCCTCAATGGCTTTGAAGCGCAAGAGGGCCAGAGCGGTTTGATGCATGCCGCCGTCCAGGGTGAAGCCGGCCGGTACCTGGCCCGAGGGGTCGAGCCCTTTTGCCAGGCAGTCGGCCCGGTAGTCCTCGAAAACGGCCGCGGACTGCACGTGGATCTGCAGCACGTGCTGGGTGCGCCAATCGCCCCAGCGCAGGCGTAGCGGCTTATCGCAGATAACATGCTCGCGTTCCGGCTGCGACGGGGGGCCGGGGGGGCGCGGAGGGCCAGGAGGATTTCCAGAACCGCCGCCGGGGAAGTCGATTATTCCGCTCAAGAAGTCACCTCGGCATAGTAAGCTAACGTTTAGCGGGTCAAGGTTGGGTATGGCTTCCAAGCTTAACAAAAACCCGGGCATTGTAAAAGCGCTCAAGGCCGCCTGGCTCCTGCTGGCGCTGTTTTTGATTGCAGCCCCGGCGCCGGCCTTAGCCATGCAAACCGTTTTCAAGCCCTTGGCCGCTTACCTGCAAGCCCAGGGCATGCCCAAGGCAAAGGTGAACCGCCTGCTAGGGAGCCCGCGGCTCAAGTTCGAAGCCAAGCTTCTGGCCGTGCTTCTCGCCAAGCCGGAAAGTAGCCTCAACTACGCGCAATTCCTTAATAAAACCACGGTCAGCCTGGCCAGGGACTTCGCCCGGCGGCATAAGTCTCTTTTGAAGCAAAGCGAAAAGTCCAACGGGGTGCCCGGGGCGGTGGTGGTGGCCATCCTCACCATAGAAAGCGGCCTGGGCTCCTACACCGGAAGCGCCAACACCATGAGCGTGCTGGCCTCCCAGGCGGTGCTGGACAGCCAAAGAGGGCAGAAGCTCTTGTACCGTCGCTGGCCCTCCGGACAGAGGTCCTATTTCCGCAGCCAGGAGTTCAAAACGCGCCTGCAAAAACGGGCTGCGTGGGCGCGCGGCGAGGTGGAGGCGCTGATCCTGCTGGCAGCCAAGCGCCGGGTTTCGCCATATGCCTTCAAGGGCTCCCTGGCCGGCGCCTTGGGTATGTGCCAGTTCGTGCCGTCATCGGTTTTGAAGCACGGAACCGACGGCGATAAAGACGGGCGGGTGAACCTGGACAATCCGGTGGACGCAGTGCACAGCGTGGGGGTCTATCTCAGGGATCACGGCTGGCGCGCGGGCATGAATAGACAAGAACAGTTAGAGATAGTGCGCACTTACAATAAATCCTGGCCTTATGCCAACACGGTGCTGGATCTGGCGGCCAAGCTTTAGCCTTTCTGGGTAGGGGAGAGTGAAGATTGATAAAATAAAGCAGGGAGCAATGCTCCGGGTGGGCGCCATTTCTTTTCCAAGCAAGGGGTCCCCCCGGGGAAAAAACTGTTTCCTAAAGCGTCACAATTCCAGGCCACCTTTCAATTTCGACTACGCCTTTGCAATCTTTAAGGGAGCAATACTCCGGGTGGACGCCGTTTCTTTTGCGGCCAAAAGAAATGATTTCCCCCCGGTAATCGCCTACCTGGCCAAACCCTGTCGGCTCTTAGTTAACGATTTATAAACTAAAGCAAATAGTATAAATTAATAAAGACGTTACTATGGGAATCAACCAGGGAACAACCAAGTGAACGACCGGCGCATCGCCGAAATATGGCCCTCGCGGGCCGCCTTGGAAGAGGAGCTTTCCCGCCGGGCTCGGGAACAAGGAGGTGGCGGCCTGCTGCTTTGCCCGCCGTTCCACACCTTTGACTCCCTTTTACCCAAGATCCTGGCCCAGGTGCCGTTGCCTCCGGCTACCCGGCCATTGCTCCCCATGGCCGGCCCCCTACTGGTGCATAGCCTGCTCCGGAAAAAGGAGCGTGAGGCCTTTGCCGGCCTGGCCGCCGGGCGCCGCCTGCCCGAAGGCCTGTGGCGGCTTTTGGTGGAGGTGAAAGCCGCCGGCCTGGACAGCGCCAAAATTGAGGCCCTGGGGGCCAAGGAAAACACCCGGCTTAGCTCCCTGGCCGCTCTCTTGGCTGATTATGAAAGCGCCTTAAAGGAAAAGGGCCTGGCCGACCAGGCCGACCAGCTTTCAGCCCTGGAAGCCATGCTGCGGCGCGGAGAAAAGCCTGTGCTGCTGTATGGTTGGGAGCAACTGATCTGCCGGGGGGTGCTTTGGTTGCGCACCCTGGACATCCGCCTTTTAAGGGCCCTGGCCGGGGTATTGGAGGTAAGGGTAGAGTTCGCCATGTGGCCCCAAATGACGGGGCAGCCGGCCTTGCAAAGGCTTTTGGAGGCCACGGCCAAGGCATTGGAGGAGGAGCCGCATCCCAAGGGTCTAAGCCTGGCTTGGCACGACCCCCGCCAGGGGTCAGGCCCCTTAAATGATTTGATTAACGCATATTTGGACCCTGCGCAGTCCTACGAGGGCCAGGGCGCTGACCATATCGAGTTCATCATGGCGGCAGGGCGCTACGGCTTGGCCGAGGCCATGGTAATCCGCGCCCGGGAACTGGTGCAAGGCGGCATCCCGCCGCATGAGGTGGCGCTGGTTTTCCCGGACCTCAATGTGTACGGGCCCATGGTGGAGGATGTGGCCAGGCGCTTGAGGTTGCCCTTGAATTTGAGTAACGTTCTACTTTTGGGCAAGGCGCCCCTAGCGCAAGCGCTTTTGATGCTCTTGGAATTGCCCTTGGGTGACTACGAGCGCGAGGCCCTGGCCGACGTCTGGGCTTCGCCCTACCTTAGGGGGCCGCTGGGGCGCATGTGCCTGGGGCCGGGGGAAGAGCTTCCCGGGAATGTGGGCTGGCTCCTTAAACGGGCGGGCTACGTTGATTCCAAGGATTGGGACGGGGTGGAGTGGCTGGAGCGGGCCGCGGCCCGCGAGGAGGCCAAAAAGGAAGGGAACCGCCAGCGGGCAGGGCAGTACCGCGCCTTGGCCAAGGCCCTCGATAATCTTAAAGCAATACTTAATATAACTGCACAACATAATGATATAGTAAGCTATTGTGATGCGGTAATTGCCTTGGCCGATGAGCTGGATCCGGCCACGCCGGAGCCCAGCGGCCTTGCCAGCCTGGAAGGCATTTGCCTGCCGGGCGAGGCGATCCAGGTCCGCGATCTGGCCGCCAAAAGATTATTTTTGCGGACAACCCAGGACATGCTGACCGCCGCCTCCCAGGCCGGCGCAAATGAAGTGCTCACCGCGGGACGCTTGTTGGCGCTTTTGCGTGAGGCGCTGAACCAGACCAAGCTTCCCCAAGGCAACGGCGCGGCCTCTGGAGTGGCGGTGCATCGCTTGGCTGATACCATGGGCATCAGACCCAAGGCGGTTTTAATGGGAGGCCTGAACCAGGGCGAATTCCCCATCAGGCCCCAAGGCCACAACCTGCTCTCATCTGCAGACCGCCTGGTTCTGGGCAAAGAGGCTAAACGTCCGGTTTGGCGCACCGATGACGAGGAATACCAAGGGCAGGTGTTGAGATTGGCTTGGCTGTTGGCCAATTGCTCGCATAAGGCCGTGATAGGGGCGGCCGGGGCGGATATTGCGGGCCGCAAGCAATCCCCGGCGATTATCTTGGAGGATTTGGCCCGCCTTTTGGGCAAGGATTTGACTGCGGTAACCGGAAGCATCTTCGGCGAGTTGCCGCCCTTAAACGCGGTCCAAGAAGCGAAAGCCTTAGCAGGCCGCTTGGCAGCCGATCTTTTACGTATTTCTCAAGGCGATTCTTCTCTGGCGCAAGCTTCTTTATGGCATCTTGCCAAATTTCCAAAGCATTACAAGCTATGGCGGGGGGTGGCTAGCCGCGCCAAGGAACAACAAGATCGCTTAAGGCTTAATAAAACATCATCAGACCAACGCGTTATGCTGGCAGACTCCTTTAGCGGACGTCTTAACTCTCCTGAAATCCTAGCGCTTTTAAAAACTATACTTGCAACACCCAAGTACCGGGAGATGAGCCCTAGCTCCTTGGAGACTTACGCGCAATGCCCCATGGCTTGGTTTGTTAAGTATCTTTTAAGAATCGGCATCCTAAGTGATCCAAGTTGGACGCTGGAGGCCAGAAGTGAGGGCGAATGGGTGCATCGCACCTTGGCACTATTTTTCAATCCCGAAGAATTCGATCCTGCTTGGGATTTGGCTGCCCAGGAAAAGCGGCTAAAGCTTTGCATGGAAGAAGCTAAACATCAATTGGCAACCGAGCTGGCAGCGCTTCCTCTGGTATGGGAGGCGCGTCAAGCAGTGCTAATGGCTGCCTTGCCGCAAGTGATCGCTACAGAAATGGAGGCGATGGCTGGAGTTAGGCCTTGGGCGACAGAAAGGGATATAGGCGGCGATGGCCATGGCTTGGAAATCCAAGTTGACCAAGGTCCACCCCTTAAATTGAAAGGCCGCTTGGATCGTTTGGATAAGGGCGCCAAAAGAATCGTGGTTAGCGATTACAAGCATACTGGTGATGAAAACGCGCTGCGACAAGCTGTTAATATCGAATCGCTTGGCGTGACTCAATTTCAGTTGGCGCTCTATTTGGCTTTTGCACGTGAGTTGATGGGATGCGCTGGTATGGATTTGATGGCGCGCATAGTCCCGACCTTATTGGCGACTACCAAACCACGCAAATTGGATTTTCAATACGATGACAGTTTGTTCGTAACCGATCAAGACGCTCGCGATGAACTTGCAAAGCAAGGAAAAACCAATCTTTATAATTCGATCGTAAAATTATGGGGCCTTATATCTTCCGGCGTATTTACAGCGTTGCCTGAAGATAAAGGCTGCCAACACTGTGATTATAGGTTTGCCTGCTGCGCACAGGCGCCAAGTGCGACATCTGAATATCTAGCTGAAATTTAATTATGGATATACGTCAAACAATACAAAGTGATGAACATAATTTTTGTGTGACTGCCGGCGCTGGAGCGGGTAAAACCACGTGCCTCAAAGACGTCTATTTGAGTCTTATAAAGAACGGATTGCAGCCCAGCCAAATAGTGGCGATTACGTTTACTGAAAAAGCGGCCGAGGAGATGCGCTCTCGAGTGGTGCAAGCCGTAGCAACGCATGCACAGGAAGACCTTTCTCGCGACTGGCATGCGCTGCTGCCCATGGTGGAATGGGCGCAGCTTACCACCATACATGCATTTTGCGGATCTTTGCTGAGAGAGTTCGGGGTGCTGCTGGGGATAAACCCTGATTACACGGTACTGGATGAAAACGAGTTTTCAGCGCTTCTGGACGAAACCGTCCATGATGTTCTGCGAGGCGGATTGAGCCAAGGCGGCCCAGCCTTACACCGCCTGCTGGCGCACCATCCTTCGCAACTTGCGGGCTATATCAGCCAAATCTACCACCAGCTTCGCACAGATGGGCTTAGCCCCCTCCA
>CAZDRW010000112.1:0-1985 GCA_964507555.1 uncultured Desulfarculaceae bacterium | reverse complement strand
AGCCAGACAAGCGACGCGCCAGGCTCATGACGATGCCTTGGCTGCCGGCCAGGGCTCGGTAAGCGAGATCGCCCGTGGCGTGAGCCTGTTGCAAAGCATCTGCGCTACTGAAAAAATCAACCAGAACGCGCAATATGGCAAGAATATCTACGCAATTATAGATAAGTGGCCTGAGATGGAAAAGGCTTTACAGGCTGACATCCAGGACGGCGGTGTTCATGTCCGGCTATTTGAGCTGACCAAAGGCAATTGGCAGGCTGCCAAGCCGGCCCGCGACATTATCCGCCCGGCGATTGAACACCTGGGTTTTCTTGCACACATATCCACAGCAGCACAACTCTCAGACGACCTGCTCAATCTGGTGGAAGAAGTTAACGGCCAAATGGAGCAGGAATGCCGCAGGCGCTCATGCCTATCATTTGATGACCTGTTGCTTTTAGCACGCGATCTTCTGCAAAACCATCCCCAGGTACTCGAGGAGTTGCGTGGTCGATGGAAAGTCCTAATGGTGGATGAGTTTCAAGACGTCAATCCGGTGCAGGGCGAAGTGGTGCGCTTGTTGGCTGGCCTGGGTGAGGAGAATCCTGCTGTAGAGCCTCCCCGTTTGATGGTAGTAGGTGACCGCAAACAGTCTATTTATGCGTTCCGCGGCGCAGACGTTACTGTCTTTTCCCAGATAATGAATGAGTTTCCTGAGTTGGGCGGCAAAGTGGTTGCGCTGAAGGAAAACTTTCGCTCGAATCCGGGATTAATTTCATTCTTCAATCGTTTGTTCGAAAAGGTCTTTCGAGATACAGAACTTGCAACGCATGCACCGCTAGCTTTTGTGGAATTTTCTGAAAATGATGCCCAAATCCAAGGCCGTGAGCATCTCCAGTCCTTTGGTCCGTTTGTTGAAATAGTTGAAGTCGCCAACCTTGAAAATACTGGTGATGAAAAATTGCCGGCATCAGCGTGGCGCCAAATAGAAGCAAATGCTCTTGCTTCTTATTTAGTACGAGAAACTAAATCTAATGGGTTAGATCCAGGTTCCGTGGCGGTCCTTTTCAGGCGTCTGACTAAAATCGAAGTATATGAAGATGCTATGCGGGCCGCAGGCATAGAATTCCATACTTTTAGAGGTAGAGGCTTTTACGATTGTCAGGAAGTTAAGGATTTATTGTTAGCTCTAGGCGCTGTATTGAACCGGGAAGACAACCTAGCACTTATGGGTTTTCTACGTTCGCCCATGGTGGGGCTTTCAGATGAGGCACTACTCGCCCTTGCCTATCCAGAAGGGCAAGCCTTTAGAGCTTTGAGCCAAGCAGTGAAAGATGCTGCTTCATTACCGGCGTGGCTGGGTGAGGAGCAAATGCTCCGTTGGCAAAAGGCCCTTAAGCTAATCCTAAAATTAAACCCCATGGTCAATCGAATGAGCCCGGCCGAGTTGATTGAATGCCTGCTGGACGCTACGGGCATAATACAGGTGCTCATGGCGTCGCCATCGGGAGAGCAAAAGGCCGCCAATTTACGAAAGGTCTTGGAAACCGCCCGCGAGCCCACCGGCGCTTTTGCGGGCGGGTTGGAAGGTTTTGTGCGGGGGCTCAAGGCCATGGTTGAGACGTCGCCCACCGACCCGCAAGCGCCGCTCTTGGGTGAAGAGGCCCAGGTGGTGCGCCTGATGTCCATCCACCAGGCCAAGGGCCTGGAATTTCCCGTGGTCATCTTGCCGGACTTGGCCGCCGGCCAGCGCGGCGGCGATAGCTTGCCTCCGCCTCGCAATGGTGTGGTGGGGCTCAAACCACGCGACCCCTTGACCAACAAACTCCTGCCCACGCCGGTGGCCAAGAAATTGGCAGCATATCAAGCCGCGGTTGAAGAAGCCGAGAGCATGCGCCTGTTCTACGTGGCTTGCACTCGCGCGGAGGAGCGCCTGGTTTTCCTGCAAACTCAGGCGCAGCGCGAGCAGGAGCCGTGGAATCCGGGGCGGTGCTCGGTCCAGCGAC
>CAZDRW010000111.1:0-8948 GCA_964507555.1 uncultured Desulfarculaceae bacterium | reverse complement strand
CGCCGCCGGCCAGGCAGATGAAAGCCATGACCCAAAAGAAACCATCGGGCGGCACCAGAGGCCGCACAACAAACCAGGCCATCACTACCAAGATCACGCCAAAAAATGCGCGCACCCAAACCATCCATTCCCCCGCGCCGGGAAGCCTTGAAATGGAGCCGGAGAAAAAGGCCAGCACCGACAAAGGCAAGCCCAGGCCAACCGCCAGGGCGAAGAATACCGACAAGCCATAGGCCACGTCCCCCACCTTGGCCACCAGCGCGATGAAGGCAACCACCACCGGCCCCACGCAGGGCGCAGCAAGGATCCCCACCAGAAGGCCCATCAGCAAGCTGCCCGCCATGCCGGCCCGGTTGGCCGCCGCCGCCTTGGTAAGGCTGCCGGGCATGCGTATTTCCCAGAAGCCGAACATGCTAGCCGCCAGCGCCATGAACACCAAAGCCAGGCCGATCAGCACCGACGGGTTGGTGAGAGCCTCGCCCAGCATTCTGCCGCTCAAGGCGGCCAAGGCGCCCAGCACCGAATACATCGCCGCCATGCCCGCCCAGTAGGCCAGCACGTGTGCCAACAACATACCCCGGCTGCCTTGGGCCCGGCCGCCAAAGAAGCTAACGGTGATGGGAATTAATGGATAAACGCAAGGCGTGGCATTGAGAACTATGCCGGTGCCCAAAGCCAGCAATAAAACCAGCCATAACGGCAAGCCGGCCAGATTCAGCTTGTCATCGCCCGCAAAAGCCGATGACACCGCGCTGCCCAATATTCCCCAAACTCCCTTGCTCTCGCCTTGCTTGGCCTGCGATACTGCGGGGCTTTCCGCATTTAATTGGCTCCTGCTGAGGCCGGCCGAAGCCAACAGCGCGTCCACCATGCCCGGATTGATTTCCTTGGCTTGGGCGCCCTTGGGCAATATGATTATTTCAAAAGAAAAACCAGTCTGGTGCTTAGGCCCAGAGGAAGCTCCCAGCGCTATAATGCCCTTAATTGCCTGCGGACCGGGTTGTGCGTCTTCTGCAACCGACACCCGCAGAATGATTACCACAACCCCCGGCATGCTGCGCGGCACCAGCAAGGCGGTTTGCTTTGCTTTAACCCCGCCTTGCGTCTCCAAGGCTACATTCAATAGGGGTTCTTCCCCTGGTGGGGGCGTGAAGTCCTGGGGCAGACGCGTCATTAAAAAGAGCGGTTCGTTCTGCCCCGCGGGATAGCCATCCAGCATGGGGATCAGCTTTACGGGTGTGGCTTCCTCGGCCAGGCCGATAGTGGGAACGGCCAGGGCCAGGGCCACAAAGAACAATAAGGCCGTCGCCTTGCGAAAACATTTAGCTGTCATGAAGCTGCGCTATGTCAAAAGGGTAAGACTATTAAATAATATGAATTGAGAATAAATCTACCGGCCCAACCCAAAAGGGTCAACGGGCAAACCTTTCCTGGACCTAAAGAGTTTTCATGTTGAAATCTCCACATTTTTCCAGTCAAAACATGTTATAAAAAACTAATTTGTTAAACATTAACCTTTACAAATCTTGCGTTTTTTGATATCTGAGAGCATATCTGATTATCTATATTCACCGCCTGGGGCGGCTTTTACATAATGGGGAAACATGAAGGCCAAAATATTTATCCTTATATCGCTGTTCGTCATCGTAGTGAGCGGCTGTTCCACCACTAATAAGCAAGCCGCCCTTCCCGAAAATCCCCAAACCGCCCTTGATGATCAAAACACCGCCAAGCCCAAACGAACTGAAATAGAAATCAAGATCGCCCAAGAGCTTAAAAGGCTCGGTGAATCACAACTGGCCGAGGAAGAACGTCGGGCCAGCACAGGCCCAAAGGACCAGGTCACCTACGACATCCCCATTACCATCAACTCCCAAGTGGAGCGCTGGATAGATTATTTCCAGACCCGGATTCCAAAACGTTTTCAGATTTGGCTTTCCCGTTCAGGACGCTATGATCAATTGATGCGCGGCATCCTCAAAGAATACGGGCTGCCCGAAGATCTTTTCTACTTAGCCATGATCGAAAGCGGCTTCTCCTGCAGCGCCTATTCCCGCGCTCATGCGGTGGGCCCTTGGCAATTCATTAGAGGCACCGGCCGCCGCTACAACCTAAGAATCGACTACTGGGTGGATGAGCGCCGTGACCCGGTCAAATCCACGCACGCTGCTGCTCAATACCTAAGAGACCTCTATAAAGAATTCGGATCCTGGTATTTGGCGGCCGCTGCCTACAACGCGGGCGAAGCCAAGATACGCAAGGCCCTTAAACGTTACAAGGCGGATGATTTCTGGGATATTAGCCATCACGGCCGAAAATATCTCAAAAGCGAAACCAAGAATTACGTCCCCAAAATGATCGCAGCAGCGCTCATTGCCAAAGAGCCGGCAAAATACGGCTTCAAGCAAATTGCCTATGAAGAATCCATGACATTCGATAGCGTTAAGGTGCAAGGAGGCACCAGCCTGGGCATAGCCGCCAAAGCGGCCGGCATCAAGACTCAGCACTTGGCGGCATTGAATCCCGAATTGCGACGCTGGTGCACGCCGCCCAACCGGGGACAATACACCCTGCGGATTCCCGCCGGTACCAAGGCCTCCTTTGAAACCGCTTACGCCAGCCTGCCCCTTCAGGAACGCAAGGCCCGCATTGGCACCATAAGCGTTCGGGTCCAAAAAGGCGACACCTTTGGTCGGATTGCCTCCACTTACAGAATCCCTCTCGGCGAACTTATCGCCATGAACCCCAAGGCTGATCCACGCCGCTTACGGGTTGGCCAGTTATTGCAGATACCGCCCACCGCCGGAGGCAAAACCGTTGTCGCCCAAAGCAGCCCGCCACGGCAGCGACGCGCCAAGGTTCGCTCTTATGCCGCCAGCAACCCCGGCACCCGCAAAATCATTCACGTCATCAAACGCGGCGACACCCTATGGGACATCGCTCAAGCCTACGGCATCAACTTCAAGGACATTAACCGCTGGAACGGACGCCGCTCTTCGCGGCTGAACGTAGGATCCAAGTTAGTGCTTTACGTTCCCCAAGCCAAGGCTGAGGCCAAGCTGGAAACCAGCGGCAGCAAGAACTTGATCTATGTAGTGCAGCGCGGCGACAACTTGTGGGAAATATCCCGCCGCTTCAAAACCACCCCTGCAGCCATCCGCCGTTGGAACAATATGAGCACCAGCCGGATAACTCCTGGCGACCGCTTGACCGTGCGCTTGGCTGACAATAATTCCTAGTTCGGCCAACGCCGGCCGGGGTCATGCCTGAACTTAGCGGCTTCCGATCAAAATAGCACTAGTCGGCGATTAGGGCTGTTGAGCAATTTGGCCTGAGGGCGGTATCAACTGGCCCCAACCAAGCGGACATGTGCAGAACGCCCATTATAGAGGGCCCGCCGAAATAATTCGGGGGCCCTTAAATTTTGATCCTGTTGTGAGATTAGACGCCGGATCCGTCGTGGCTGACTCGCGGCTCTCTGCTGTTCTGGGACGTCTCCTGCAAGAATTGCCATAGTTCACGCGCCGGAGCGTATTCCGGCACCTGTTCCTGAACAGTGCTTAAAAGGCTCCTGGCTTGCTGCATGCGCCCGGCGCTGGCTAAAAACCTTGCAACCTCAACCATCAATTCCCAATCGCCGCGCTCCAGGCCCAGCCGCGCGGCCGAAACCATGGCCCCCAACGCATCCTGCCCTGCACCCAAGCGGTAATGCAGCCGGCCCAAGTTGAAATACAAACGGCCCGATCCCGGGTCAATCTCCAAGCCGCGGCGGTATTCAGCCAAGGCTTCCTGCAATTGGCCCTTGGCCACCAAATCCAAGCCCCGCCTGGCGCAATCTTCTGCCCGCTCCTGCCGAACCACCTCTTTCTCCTGCTGAAGCCGCGCCACGAGATCGGCGCCGCCGAAGTCCTGGCACATTCGCTCAATTTCGGCCTGGCTTTTTTCGTTTATTGCCAGGCTTAAGGAAAGGTGCCGCATGGCATGGCTCTCCAAACCAGCTTCTAAAAAAGCCTCGCCTATTTTGCGGTGACAAAAAGCCGGCTCCCAGGGCGGTTCTCCATTGGACCAGATCTCTGGATCCTGAATGCGGTTGAACATCGCTTCGGCAGCAGTTAGGTCACCGCTTTTCGTCAAGGCCGTACCCGCCAAGACCAGGGCTTGCAAGCACTCCGCGTCGCGCTTTAGGCGAGAAGCCTCTTCCGCCGCATGTTCCAGGGCCTCGGCAGCTTCCTGGTGACGCCCCTGCCCCAAAAGGGCCCGGCCCAGCTGGGTGTGGTTTTCCACCA
Organism: uncultured Desulfarculaceae bacterium; assembly: GCA_964507555.1. Lineage (GTDB taxonomy): Bacteria > Desulfobacterota > Desulfarculia > Desulfarculales > Desulfarculaceae > Desulfocarbo. Next base: position 4,662 of record CAZDRW010000111.1, on the reverse strand, counting down.
AGCGGCGCAAGGGTTTCAGCTGCAAGGCCTTGCGAAAGGCGCTTTCCGCCTCAGGATAATGCTCCAATTCCAGCTGCAGCCTGCCCATGAGTTCCTGGCGTCCGGCGTTCTCGGTCCCCTTATGGGCCATGGCTTGACCCAGCACCTCAAGGGCCCCCGAGGCATCGCCTTCGGCCAGCATGGCCCTGGCCAGGGCGTCATAGGCCTTGAAGAAACTCGGACTATCGCGCAACGCGGTCTGGAACATTTTCCGTGCTTCAGGCAAGCGCCCCTGAGCCTGGCGCAGCCGACCCAATTCCAAAAGCGCCGCGCTGACTGTGGGATCCTGATCCAAAACCCTTTGGTAGCAGCTCTCAGCATCGTCCCAGCGGCCCAGTCTGGACAAAAGCCCCCCCAACCCGAACATGGGCCAATAGGCTCTGGGCCGGTTCTGCGAGGCCGCCATGTAGGTATCCACCGCCTGATCCCACCTGCCCTGCACTTCCAAGAGAAAGGCCCGGGCAGTGGTCAAGCGGCGCTCAAGAATGAGATCCAGGCGCCGGGTCAATTTTTCTGGGCTGATCGGCTTGGTGAGATAAGCGTCCTGCTTTTCCTCGGCCGCACGGATAACCTTTATGTCCATGGTTTCGGCCGTGACCATTATAAATACCAGGTTTTTCAACTTCTCATCGGACCGCACCCTGTCCAACAACTCCAACCCGTCCATGCGCGGCATGCTCCAATCCACCAGAGCCAAGCCGCAGCCATTCCGCTGCATGATCTTGAAGGCCTCTTCACCATCAGCCGCGCGTTCCACATTCATGAAACCGGCCTGCCTTAAGGTCTGAGCCAATATGAGTCGCATGGTTTGCATATCGTCGGCGACCAGAACCGGAGCCTCACGATCGGCCACTTGCTCCAGCAGCGCAATCTCCTGCAGCAGGGCGCCTTCACCGCGGCCGTCCAGACCGGGAAGCCAACCTTCGCCCAACTGAGTGGTTATAGCCATCAAGTTATGCCTCTTTATCCAAGGGTAGGTCCAAGTGAAACACCACGCCATTTTGCGGGAGATTATGGTAGCCCACCTCGCCGCCTAAAAGCGCCGCCGCCCGCCGGCAAAAATACAGACCTAGTCCAGTGGAACCCTGGCGCGCGGTGTCGGACACATAACGCTCGAAGATAGTTTCTCCCAAAATGGGGTCCACGCCTGGTCCATTATCCGAAACCTCCATTCTGGCGCGGTTTTCATAAACCTCCAGCTTCAGCGCAACTTTAGCCTGGTCTTTGCATAGGCAGGCATACTTGGCGGCGTTCAGAATGAGGTTGGTTAAAATCCGCTCCAGCAAATCCTCATCGGCAACCACCCGAGGCTCCGACTTGGCTTCAAAGACCAGTTCCACTCCCTGGGATTTGCTTAGGTGAAACAACCTGCCAACGGTCTCGCGAGCCACGTCGGCCACATTTAGCGGCAGAGGACTCAGAGGAAACTGCCCCGCTTCCATACGCTTCAGGTCTAGAAGATTGCTGATGCGGCGCCATAGTATTTCCAAATCGCCTCGGGCCAACGCCAGATAGTGTCTCTTTTCTTCGGGCTGCAAACCGCTGGATGCCTCCAGCAGACCCAAAACCTCTTTGGCGGCGGTGACGGGCGCCTTCATATCATGGAATATCATGTGCATGAGATCGTCCTTGGCCTGCTGGGCCTCGGCCAGATCCTGGTAGGCGGTTTCCAGCTTGGCGTGCAGCGCGCTGAAATTAACCGAACGACTGATCTCCCCAGCAATGCCCTGGGCTGTTTCGGCGTCCTGCTCGGAGAAATAAGGCTCGCCGGCTTTGTCCGCCAAATTCAACACGCCAACCACTTTTCCCCCATCCCAAAGCGGAAGCGAAATCAGGCTGCCGGTCCGGTAGGAGTGCTTATCGCCTTGCCGGCAAACCTCGGCAAACCCGCTTTCCTCAACTTGCTTGGCGTATATTGCACGTCCGCTTCTAACCACATCGGTTGCGATGGAAGACTGGTCCAGCGGTGTGGCCAAGCCCACAAGTCCGGGACGGTTGGCCGCGCGCACCACAAGCCCCGCTTCCTCCACCAGCATTAGAGAACAGCTTTCCGCTTGGGTAAGGCGGGCCAAAGCCTGGACGCACCGGGCGAGCTTGCTATCCAGCGGTGCTTGGGGATTGGCTAAAACCCGCCCCAGCTCCAACAAGGATTTCAGGCGGTTGTTTTCCTCCCAAAGCTCTGGGCATAGCTTTTGGGAATCAGTTACCATGCTTACACCTTTGGACAAGCGAGACAACACCGTCGTCAATAATTTGACGACAAAATGGCACTTCGCCCTTAATGATGCAAAACACGGTCCAGTGACAGGAAGGACGCTACAAACGGCAGTCCTCGAAAAAGCCGCGGTCGATAAAATAGCGTTCGTCGCAAACTTGGACCAAACGATCGGCCACCCGGCTGTTGGCCCCATCACCATGGAAGACCTTGACCACCACCCCGGCGTCCTTGACGGTTTGCACCATTGGCGTGTAGTCGCCGTCGCCAGCCATCAGGCAAGCGCAATCGATGGAACGCATGTAGCTCAGCCGGACCAAATCCACGGCCAGCTGGACATCAACCCCCTTTTGCTGCACCTGAAGCCGGCCATTGTCGTCGTGGCCGCGGGGCACGGTGTAGCCCAAGCGCACTTCGTAACGCGGAAGGCTGGTGAGCGCATGGAAAAAACGCCTCTTGCCTTCCATGCGTTCTATGTCCTCTTCCTGGGGATCGTCGGGCTCGAAAGGCAGGCAGTTGTAATAATAAGTCCGCAAAAGTGATGAGCCGTTGGCGAGCTTCTCGGAAAACCGGTTAAAATCAATGCGGTAAACCTTGAGATCGATCAAAAGGTTTTCAAGATAGCCTCCGTCAATGAACACCGCGCATTTGTCGCTCATAATAAATTTCTTTCCATAAAAAAGGGCGCGCAGGCGGTTTAATGCCAAGCAGCATGGCCAGTGCGCCAAAAAAATAAAAAAATCAACCGCTGCTCCGCGCAGCTTTCCATATCTCCAAGGCCCGGTTTAAATCCCCGGGCTCGTCCACGTCAATCCGGGTTTCCGGGGCGACCTCAACCAAGGCCACCCCGCTGCCCAGCCTGGCCAATACATCCCTGGCGCCCTTGTCGCCGCCTAAACCGGACAATTCGTCCAAGTGGCGCTTGGTGAAAGCCACCGGGTGATTCCTTTTGCCTTCCACCGCTCCCGCCGCGGCCCCGGCCACGGCCGTCTCGGCCGCCTCGACCACCCTGTCGATGGCCTTCGGGACGACAAAAGGCATATCCCCCAACAGCATCACCAAACCAGCCGCGTCCAATTCCCGGGCCCTGCGGGCGGCCAAGGCCAAGGAGCCCCCCATGCCGTCCTGGGGTCTGGGATTTATAAGCACCTCCAGCCGGGCGTCGTCCGGCAACACCTGGCGCACCTGCGAAGCATGGTGACCCACCACCACCAGGACGCCATCCAGATTAGAGGCCAAGGCGGCTTCCACCGCCCAACGCAACAAAGGTTTTTCCCCCAGCAAAGCAATTTGTTTGCCACCGCCGAAACGGCGGCCCTCCCCGGCGGCCAGTACCGCGGCCAACCAGGCGTTTTTAAGGCCTGCAAGAAAATGTCGCAAATACTCTGCTCTCTGCCTTGATTGGTATTTACAGGCATACGCACGCGGCCCGGAACCGGACCGCTCGGCATGGCCTCGCCCTTGCCCGCTCTAACTTTAACCCCGGCCACGGGTTGGGGCAAGAGGTGAGATGGGCATCAGCCGCCAAGCAAGCTGCTGATTATATAATACAAGATAACGGAGCCGATGAAGCAGATGCAGGCCGCAGGGCCGTTGGCAGGCCAACTCTGATCATCTTCCACATCGCCTTGGCGCGCCTTGCTGTCCGCTTGAAAGTACATGAATATTGGTCCGAACCAGCTGGCAAACAAAGAAATCACCACTCCACGGGAGATATAATCTTTTTTGCGATGAGCCACCCAGCCGCCCACAATCATGGGAATGATGCTGAGCACTATGAAGATGATTATCTTGTTCCAAACCATTTGCCCGTAGTTTTCCATGGTCCGCCTTCCCAGCGCGCTCTAATCGAAGCTATGGGCCAGTTTAATTGTTAGCGACATCAGTCCACCTCCCAGCCGACCAGCCTGGGCAGCCAGAGCACGGTGTCGGGCAGGTAAGTCATTATTAATAAAACAGCTATCTGTATGGCAATCCAGGGCATCACCGCCCGGGACACGTAAACCAAATCCCGGTTGGCCACCGCGCCGGTGATGTAAAGGCTGACCCCCATGGGCGGCGTGCAGTAGCCGATGGCCAGGTTCACGGTCATCAGAAGCCCGAAGTGCACCACGTTGATTCCATAGTGATCCAGCATGGGCAGGAAGATGGGGCCCAGAATCAGAGTGGCGCTGATGATGTCCATGAACATGCCGATCACCAAGAGCAGTATGTTGATGGTCATCAGGAAGATCCAGGGTTCGGTAACTGAGGCCACCACTGCTTCGCTTATTTTGGCGGGGATGCTCTCCATGATCAGATAGCGGCCGAAGCAAGTGGCCCCGGCCACGATTATGAGCAAGGTGGCGCTGGTCACCGCAGAGTTTACGATAACCGACTTGACCTGTTTGAACTTGGTGGTGCGATGC
>CAZDRW010000110.1:0-8974 GCA_964507555.1 uncultured Desulfarculaceae bacterium | reverse complement strand
CCCGCCGGCAGGCCCTGGAGTACAGCACCGGCGGGATCGGCGCGGCGGCGCCGGTGGAATCAGCCCGCGACCGGGTATTGAACCGGAGCGCCAGTCAAGACGAACTCGGCCGCTTGATCAACTTGTTACTGATAAACATCCAGGTTGAGCGTGAGGCTTCCCGCCAAGCTCTGGCCCAACCGCTTAAGGTAGACCATGGAACATCATTATATAGACAGATGCTCGGGTGAGGTGAGGCGCGAACGCCTGCTGGGCGACGGCCTGGTCAGGCTTCTCTATAGCCGGGTGCGCGAGCAGAGCCCCAAGCTTTTCAACGCACTCACCAGCGCGCGGACCTCCTCCTGGCTGGCCCATATAAACTACGACTCTCTTTTAAGCTCGCGTTTGAGCGGAGCCAGCCGGTTTCTAAAAAGCCTGGGAGTTGATCCGGACGAGCTTTGGGATCCGCCCCAGAGCCTGACTACCCCCCGCAAGGTGTTCGAGCGCCGCATCCGCTATGAGGAGCATCGCCCTCTGGCCGGTGCGCGCCAGGTGGCTTCGCCGGCCGACGCCCGGGTGCTGGTGGGCTCCTTGAGGGACACTTCAGCGCTCTATCTGAAAGAGAAGTTTTTTTCCTACGAAGAGCTATTGGGCGAGACCAAAACCCGCTGGCTTGGCGCCTTCCAAGGCGGGGACTATGCGGTCTTCAGGCTCACCCCGGAAAAGTATCACTACAACCATGCGCCGGTTGCCGGCCGGGTGGTGGATTTTTATGAGATCGAGGGCGCCCATCACTCCTGCAATCCCCGGGCGGTGGTGAGCCTGGTGACGCCATTTTCCAAGAACCGGCGTTCGGTAACGGTCATCGACAGCGACACCAAGGGCGGCAGCCGGGTGGGTCTGGTGGCCATGATAGAGGTGGTGGCGCTTATGATCGGCGACATCGTGCAATGCTACAGCCGGGACGGCTATGAAAGCCCCCAACCCCTGCTGCCCGGCATGCTGCTTAAAAAAGGGCAGCCCAAAAGCCTGTTCCGTCCCGGCTCCAGCACGGTGGTGCTCTTGTTCCAGCCGGGCCGGGTGGGCTTCAGCGAGGACCTGGTGATGAACCAATTGCGCCCCGGCGTGGCCAGCCGCTTTTCGGCCGGCTTTGGCCGGCCTTTAGTGGAAACCGAAGTGCTGGTGCGCTCGCCGGTGGCCCGGGCCCTGGATTGAAAACCAACTTGAGGTGAAACTGATGGCAAACGAAATATTCCTCTTGGGGCTGGGGCTGGCCTGCGCGCTGTTTTTGGCCTGGGGCTTTAAGGCGCTTCCCCAGGAGCGCTGGCAAATCCTGGCCGCCATACCAGTGTACAAAAACGGCGACGGCGGCTGGCGCGGCATCAACCTCACCTTCTACGGGCTTTTCACCGCCAACGCCATGGCCGTGGCCGCGACGCTGTTGGTGGTTATGCTGGGCTCCTTGGGCCTTTCGCTAGGCGAGGTGGTAATCGTGCTTTTACCGCTTTTTTCCTTCTGCATACCCGCCGCTCGCCTGGTGGCGCGCCTCGTGGAAAAAAAGCAATACACCTTCACCGTAGCCGGGGCCTTTTTCGTGGGACTGGCGGCAGCGCCCTGGCTGGTAATGGCCGCCAACCTGGCCTTGGGCCCCCAAATGGAGCTGCCGGTCCTTGCGGTATGCTCCGCTTTGAGCGTGGCCTACGCCTTTGGCGAAGGCTTGGGCCGCTTGGCCTGCATAAGTTTCGGCTGCTGCTATGGCAAGCCCTTGCGCCAATGCCCGCCGGCATTGCAGCGGCTTTTCGCCCAGCACTGTTTCGCTTTCAGCGGAGCTACCAAAAAGGCCTCTTACGAAAGCGGACTGGAAGGATCGCCCCTGGTGCCGGTGCAGGCCCTGGCCGCGGTGTTGTACCTGGTATGCGGGTTGGCGTGTTTGTATCTATTCCTCATTGGCTGGTTCGCCACCGCGCTTTTGGTCTGCCTCACGGTGACCCAAGGCTGGCGCGCGGTCAGCGAGTTTTTGCGCGCCGACTTCCGCGGAAGCGGCAGTCTCACCGCCTATCAGTGGATGGCGCTGATTTCGGTGGCATACGCGGTTCTGATGGCCCTTTGCTTGCCGGGAAATGCCGCCAACCCGGTGCTGGTTAGCGGCTTGTCCCTTCTGTGGGACCCCTGGATCCTCATTATGCTGCAAGGCCTGTGGGTGACGGTGTTGCTCTACACCGGCCGCAGCAAAGTCACGGCCTCCACCATTTCCTTCCAGGTCATGCAGGATCGTATCTAGCGCTGTACATCCCCTGACAGCTTGCCCAAAAAACCGGGCACCCCATTGAGGAGCGCCCGGACTCAATTTCTTTTATCCGTTTGTCTAGGATCGCCGACGCCAGCCGGCCAAGGCGCCCGCACCTAAAGCCGAAGCCAGAAGCAGCAGACTGGCCGGCTCCGGAGTGGCCTGGGCGCTGCTCAAGGTTCCTCCCTCGCCGCGCAGGTGCAAGCGGCTGGGGTTGTTCTTGTCGCTGTTCAGGCCGCTCAGCAGCGTGTGATTGGGCGAATTGTCATGGTCCCGAAGGCTCCAAACGAAATCAAGGGAATCTGAACCCAGGGCGTTGGCAACGCCCCCGGTTAGGCTGCCCACCAGGGTTATACGGCCTATGCCGTCGCTGTCATCGCCAAACACGATATCGGTGAGGGTCAAGGTGCCGCCGATGGAAGTGTTGTGTTCAGCGTCGGAGATAACTCCCCAACTCTGCGGCATGCTGGTGTACAGGTTCACCCCCAACTGGTAGCCGCCAGGCAACTGATAATCACCGACATTCAAGTTCTGGTAGTTTTGCGGATCGCCGAAAATGGCGTCGTAGAGGTTGAAATTATCGGTCCACAAATAGGACCCATCATAGGACCCGCCATCCAAGCGCTGCCAGCCGCTGGCAAACCAACCCCGGCCCTGGTACTGGCCCCACTGGTTGCCTCCGCCACCGGAAGATCCGCCATGGGGGTCGGAGCTGAAGAACGAGCCGCCATTAAAGGCGCCGCCGTCAGCCACCGCGTCCCAGCTGCCACCGCTGTTCCAATGGCCGAAATCGATCACGCTGGCCAAGGCCGGATTGCTGAAAGCCAGGATCAGGCCAAAGAGCAACGCTCCAAAAAGTGTAATCCTCCTGGCCATAACTGAATCCTTTCTCCTAGAAAGAACCCTGGGCAGGAGGGCCTTTTTTGTCTGAATTAAAGATAAGATCGGCCAAACACTTCAGCAACCTAATGCAAAGCAATTTATAAATTTTACACTATTTTCTGTTACGGGACTGTTCCAAAGGCCTTAAGAACCCAATTCAAAGGCGGTCCCCGCAAATTCTGAAACTGGCTGCCGCCATGCGCTGCCTGCGCAAGCCATATCCAAGCCCAATAAAGCAACCGAGCGGTATGCCTGTCTGCCGATTCATACCTTGAGGTGGTCCTGAATTTATTTCTCGATATTATTGCTTGTTATTTTAGCTAATTACAAGATACGCCCTGGCACGTACCTTGCTCAAGCAAATGTCATCGAGACAAAGCTTCACCCCCTGCATGCGAGCCCAAGCCCGCTAAACCCAAACTTGGAGTGTGCCCCATGCTTTCTCGAATTCTTGTTCCCGATAGATTGCTAAGTCCCCTGCAAACCATGTCCTCCTCGCGCTGGGACCTCACCACTCAACTTCCTCAGCCCAGGCTGGGTCCTTTCCGACTCATGGTTTGCCTTATCAATAAGTTGCTTATCAAACTGAAAGGCAGCATCGGAAGCATTGCCAGCGCCTCGGTTAACCTTTCCAGCATGGCGCCCGAACTGGGCCGCACAGCGCAGACCTTGGCCGAAACCGGCAGGGAGCAGGAACGCAGCGCCCTCCAGATCGCCCAGGCCAGTCGCGAACTGGAAGAGCTGGTGCGCGAGGTGACAAGCAGCACCCAAGAGGCCAGCGCCTGCAGCCATGAGGTGGCCCAACTGACCCAGGCGCTGCACGCCGGTTCCAGCGACATCAGTTCCATCATGAAGCTCATCGCCGGGGTGGCCACCCAAACCAGGCTGCTGAGCCTAAATGCCGCCGTGGAGGCGGCCCGCGCCGGTGAGCACGGCTTGGGCTTCGCCGTGGTGGCCGCAGAGGTGCAGCGCCTGGCCGACAAAACCATGCACGCCACCGGCAAAGTGGCGGAAATCCTGGAAGGCATCACTCACTGCGTGGAGGGCCTGGTGAATGCCGTGGGCCAAGGCCAAAATAAGGCCGGCCTGGAAAACATCATGGAACGCATCGCCGCCCAAAGCAGCCGCCAGAGGGAAATGGTGCGCCAGGTTGCCGACGGCATAGGCGCCGTGGCTGCCGGCGCCACCCAACAGGCGGCCAGCGCCGCAGACCTATCCGGCCTGGCCGGCGACCTGCGTAAAAGCACTGATGCCCTGCTCTTGGCCGTGGGTGTATTTCGCCTGGAGGCCCACCACCGGGCGACGGAGGTGGTGCGCGGCTGCCTGAACAGCCCGGAAATGCGCAGCATGAAACGCCCTAATCTGGAGAGGTTCATGCGCGATTTGGTGGCGCGCTATCCTTTCTTTGAATTGGTCTATGTGACCGACGCCAGGGGCCGCCAGGTTACGGCCAACATCGCCCGGCCCGGCACGCCCGGCGCCGGCGAGCAGGCATTGGGCCGGGACTGGTCCAGCCGTCCCTGGTTCAGCGGGGCCATGCAGGGCGTTGAAGTTTATACCTCCGACATCTACCGCTCGGTGGCCACGGACAGCTTTTGCTTCACGATCTCCGGTCGAATTGAAAGCCAGGAGGGACGGCCGCTTGGCGTACTGGCCGCGGACGTGCACTTCGGCGACTTAATGGACCGTAGCAAGGGCAAGGGACCGAGCCAGCCGCTCTTGCCGCCCAGCATTCAGAGTCGCTAAGTTTTAAATGAAGCCATGCCGGGGTTTTTTAATACCGGCCTGGCCTGGGTTTAGGTATTGGGGGGGCCTCAAGCCAAGTAGGTGGCCCGGCTGTCCTCGGACTCCCAGGCTGAAACCCGGGCCATCTGCACGCCGGGGGGCAGCAGCTGGGCTATCTCCTCGTAGAGATATTTGGCGATGAGTTCCGAAGAAGGGTTTAATTCATCAAATGGCTTTCTTTCATTGAGGTAGCAATGATCAAGCCTATCCATAATCTGATTCATGGCGGCTTTAAGTTCGCCAAAATCCATAATCAGGCCGGCTTTGTCCAGGGTCTCGCCCCGCACCACCACTTCAACACGCCAGTTATGCCCGTGCAGCGCCTCGCAACGGCCTTGGAAGTTACGCAAGGAATGAGCCGCGGCAAATCGGCCTGTGACCATTAGCTCGTACACCAGTCTACTCCTCTGCCTCTTGGGCCGGACCGGCAAAGGGCTTGCCGCATTCGGTGCATTTGCCATCAGAGCCTATAATGCCGATGCACATGCCATCAGAGCAGGCCACCCGCTGGTCCGGGTCTAAACCGCTCAAAGAAGCGGCCTCGGCGCCGATGCCTTGCTCGGCTCCGCAGAAACGGCAATAATCATCGCCTTTATCCAGTCCCTGTCCGCAGTCATGGCAGGAAACCTTGTGCACCTCCACATCTTCCGGAGCCAAGGCCGATCCACAGGCAGGACAATATTTGTGGCGGGACAGAACCTGGGCTGAACAGGACGCGCAGGTGAGCAGTTTGGGCTCCTCACCGCCGGTTAGTTGGTGGCCGCATTGGTGGCAAAACCCGGCGCCTTCAAGCGTTTTCTGGCCGCAGCTATCACAAGTCAGAGCTGGCAACTCTTTTTGGCAATGAGGGCAATCCATGATCCGCTCCCTTAAATGGAGGTGAAAAAATACTGGCCTTGAAGCCTGATAGGGATTTTTACTTTAGCACGGCCTATTGTCAAGGTGAAGTGGAGAGGCCTTGGCTCGGTTGACAAGGCCCATACCCCATGATAGCCTCCAAATTCAGCGCGGTTACACTACATGACCTAGCCAAAGACCAGCCCTGAAAAAGGGCGGGAGGATATTGGATATGGCGCACCGCCTTGTCCGCCGTGCGGCGCTTCTGCCGTTGGCGCTCGTCTTGATCTTTGCTATGGCCGTTCCGGCCTTGGCTGCCGCACCCCAGCGAGTGGTGATCTTACCTTTCACCGCCAACGCCAAGGATGACATATCCTTTTTGATAAAGGGCGTGCGGGACATGCTGGCCACCCGTTTGGCCTGGCAGGATAAAGTCACGGTGATCGAGCCTGACCTGGTGGCTCCGGTCATGAAGCAAGTCCCGCCACCGTATAACGACGACAAGGCCCGCAACGTCGGCAAGAAGCTTACGGCCGATGTGGTGGTTTTCGGCTCCATCACCGCCATGGGTCAGTCGGTCAGCGTCGACGCCAGGGTGGTCAAGGTGAACGAACCAGCTTCGCAACCACTGACCGCTTTTGTGCAGGCCTCGGACCTGGATCAGGTGATCCCGCGCATCAACGACTTTGCCCAGCGCATCAACGCCGATATTTTCAAGCGGCCCGATGCCATGGAGGCCATGAAAAAGGCCGAGGAAAGCTCCAAAGAAATGGCCCAGCTCAAAGAGCAGGGCGAGACCGGTGCGGGCCCGGTGCGCAAGACGATTAACGAGCAAGACGATCTGCCCGCCACCATGAGCCCCTTGAACCCGCTTTTCCTGCGCAGCCTTTCGGGAGTGGAATCCGACCGCTACTGGCGTAGCCCGCGCATCGACGGCCAGATCGTATCCATCGCCGTGGCTGACATTGATTTGGATGGCAAGAACGAAATCCTGGCCCTTTTGGAAGACAGCCTCAGGATCTACCGTTTATCAGGCAAACACTTCAGCCTAGTTCACGAATTCAAAAACGGCCCCACCGGCACTTACATGTTCGTCGACGCTGCTGACATAGACGGCGACGGCCGACCGGAGATATTCGTATCCAACCTTAACAACTACAGCATCCAAAGCTTTGTTTTGGTTTGGAACCAAGGCGGCGGTCTCAAATACGTCGCCAAGGACCTTCCCTACTTCTTCCGGGTGCAGCCCAACCCCGCAGGCAAGGGCCACATTCTGCTGGGGCAGAAGAAGGACATTGCCGAGCCCATGATAGGCCCCATCTACTATATGAAGGCCGATGGCGGCACCTACGTCCCCACGGACAAAACCGTGCGAAAGCCCATGAAGGCAGCCAATCTCTACAACTTGCTCTTGGCCGACTTGAACGGCTCGGGCCGGGTAATGACGCTCATGATCGGGCTTAGCTACGATCTCAACGTGTTTTCGTCCAACGGCGACCGGCTTTTCCAGGGCGGCGAGGTTTATAACGCCTCGGACAAAGTAATCAAGGTCCCGGCAGCCACCCAACTGGACAACCCTGGCTGGGATGAGGGCTGGTACTTCCTGCCCACCCGCATGGTGCTGTCGGATCTTGACGGCGACGGCCGCAGCGAGGTGATCCTGGTGCGCAACCTGGACCGCATGGGCGGACTATTGGGCAAGATGCGCATGTACTATCAGGGCACCATTTATTCCCTATATTGGAACGGCATGTCCATGATGGAAAATTGGCGAACCCCGCGCATCGGCGGTTATGTCACCGATTACACCATCGCAGACGTGGGTAACCTGGGCCGTCCGGCGCTGGTCATGTCCATCGCCACCACCCAACTCAAAGGCATGTCTATGAAGGACCAGGGCCATATCGTGGCTTTCACCCTGAAGCCCTCGGCCACCAAAACCCCTGGCAAACCCAAGGGGCGCGGCTTGTAGCAATATTGCCGATCGCATTTCAAAGCGGGGGCCCGGCAGGGCTCCCGTTTTTTGGGCCTATCACCACCCCCAAACCTGACTGGACGGTTCGCTCAGCCAGAAAACGCTTTGGCCAAAACCGGGTTGATTTAAATAACCAACAATCTAGTTAATATGTGCTAGCGTCCGCTCCGCTTTACTTTTGGCATCAAGTAGATAAGTATCATTTAGACTCAAACCGAGAAATATTCTCAACATATTAAGTCAAAGCCTAATGCCTTAACGCTTTGTAAATATGAATGATTGTTATTGTAGAAAAATATTGGCAATGGTACTTTTTTATTTTAACTAATAATCAGGGCAGCGAGGACAAATCATGGCGGAACGCTTGCGGATAAGCTCGGGAGTCAGCCAATTGGACCGACTCTTGGGAGGCCTTTACATTGGCGACAATGTGGTATGGCTCGATGACGCCGGCTCCTTGGCATCGGTTTTTTGCCTTAGCTTTGTGCAAGCCTCGCAAAATCAAAACCGGCATCTGATCTACGTCACGGTTGACCGCTCCCCCAAGAATCTCTTAGACAAACTGGGCACCCTTTCCCAAAACCCCAACCTCACGGTGCTTGATTGCTTTACTTACGGCAAGGGGGCCGGAGAGGAAGTATTCACCCGGTTCTATGATGATAATGACGATGTTCCCCCCTGCCGGGTTGTGCCGGTTAAGGACCCCCGCCAGCCGAATCAGGTTTCAGAAGCGCTATATTCGCTGCATAGCCAGTTGGAGGGCGATGTGCGTTTCGTGGTGGAAAGCCTCACCGGCATGCAGGAGCTCTGGGGCGGCGAGGATTCCATCATATCCTTTTACTCCCATGCCTGCCCGCGGCTATATGAACTCAACACCGTGGCTTATTGGGTGATCGAAAAAAATGCCCATTCAGCAAGGCTAAGAGCCCAGATCAGCCAGATCGCCCAGGTGGTGATAGACCTCACCATCAAGCGCGGCACCACCAGCCTCACCATCCTCAAGGCCGAAAAGCGCCCTCAGGAAAACCATCACAAGCCCCATACCTACTGGAGCAAGGACCTCAACGTCACTTTCGACAGCGAAGAGCGCATCAGCGGCCACGTCAACCTGGGCCTAAGGCTCAAGGAGTTGCGCACCAAAAAGGGCCTCAGTCAGACCGACCTGGCCAAGCTGGTGGGGGTGACGCCGTCGACCATCAGCCAGGTTGAGTCCAACCTGATCTATCCTT
>CAZDRW010000109.1:0-9069 GCA_964507555.1 uncultured Desulfarculaceae bacterium | reverse complement strand
ATTTATCGTCATAGCACATTTGTCTGGACCCCTGAAGTAAATATGAAGTGATTTGGCCTTGAGTTTTTGCGAGGCCAACATTTCATTGTTGTTTGGTGTTGTCCTATATCTGAGGCGATTAAGAAAGCATCTGAAAGAGCGGATGGCTCTCTCCCTCATGGCTTGAGGTTGCTTAGCGCTATTTCGACTCTGGAGGTTTTCAAAAGTCGTTTAAGTTGCACTTATATCTTCAATCCAACCACAGTGGCATTTGCCGAATATCGTGAAGATCGCTATCAGCCATCAATCGTTTGGCAATTCTGACAAGATAAATCAGACGCGCTTTTCCTTTGAAACCATTTCGGATGACGTTCTCTACGAAGGTACTGAGAAATTTTGCGCGTTCTAATCATTTTCTCATTCTTGATTCTCTATTCTTGCCTCCAGCAGCGGGAGATAGCTCCCAGGTTTGTGTGCTAACGTAATATAAGGAGAAGATCATGAAGAGATCCGTAATAATTTGTTTGGTGGCCCTGTTTGCCTTGGCCGGCTCGGCCGTTTTAGCCCGTGCAGGCAATGACCAAGAAGCCAAAAAGTTGCAGGTGAGCCAGGCACCGCCCGCAGTGCAAAAGGTAATCAAGCAAGAGTCGGTCAAGCACCCTTTGGTTTCCCTCGCGTTGGGGGATGACGACGATGCCAAATTGTACGAAGGCAAGTTCCGCGATGGCAACCAGCGGATCGAGTTGAAGATCGCGGCCGACGGCCGGGTGGTTTCGCGTGAGATGGAGAAAAACCACCAGGAAGACCGAGAGGAAAAGGACGACTAGGGGCAGCTGTTGCCCATTCCGTCTATATGGGCGGGGTCTGGCATTCAAACCAGCCAGTGCTTTTACGCCAGGCCCCGTCAGCCAAACTGGTGGTGATGATGCGATTATTGGTTGTCGAGGACTATGGGCCCCTGCGCAAATCCATAGTGCGCGCTCTGGGAGAAGCGGGTTACGCGGTAGACGCCACCGGCGACGGCCAGGAAGGCCTTTGGTTCGCCCAATCCAGTGACTATGACCTCATAGTGTTGGACCTCATGTTGCCCGGCCTTGACGGCTGGAGCATTCTGCGCAAGCTTCGTGAGGAGGGAGTAAAGACCCATGTCCTTATCCTAACCGCCAGAGATGCGGTAGAGGACAGGGTGGAGGGCCTGGACCTGGGGGCGGACGATTATTTAGTAAAGCCCTTTGCCTTGGAGGAGTTGCTGGCCAGGGTTCGCGCGCTGCTTCGGCGCAAATACCAAAACAAAAATCCGTTGATAAAGATTGCCGATCTGGAATTGGATCAGGCCTCCCGCCAAGTGCGCAGGGGTGGCCATGAGATCGACCTGACCCGGCGTGAGTATGCCCTTTTGGAGTTTTTGGCCCTGCGGGCCGGAGAGGTGGTCAGCCGTAGCGAGATATGGGAGCACCTTTACGAGTTCCACGCCCAGGCCCAAAGCAACGTGGTGGATGTGTACATCGGGTATTTGCGCAAAAAGCTGGATGGCCCGGGATTGGCGATCCTGATCCACACCAAGCGCGGTCAGGGTTATTGGCTGGGAGAGGAAGGCTCATGAGCGCAGGCCGTTCCTTGCGCACCCGCCTGCTGGCGTCGGTGATAGCGGCCAGCGCCCTGGTGCTTATATCATCCGGGATCGTGCTCTACCTCTTGGTGCGTGCAAGCCTATTGCAAGAATTGGATTCCGCCCTTAATCAACAAGCCCAGGTCATGACCTCGGTATTCGAATGGAAGGACGGTAGGGTTGACCTGGAATTGGGCAACATGAGCGAACCGCAAAAGGCCGCGCCAGGCGACAAACGGTACTTCGAGGTCTGGCAGGAGAGTGGGGGCCTGCTGGCCAGATCGCCCAGCCTTGAAAAGGTCCGCTTGCCCAGGCCCAAGAGTGTGTTAGCCTCGCCGCAACTTAGCTTCGTCACTTTGCCCAACGGACGGCTGGTGCGGTTATTGGCCGTTACCGTGCGGCCGCGCCTAGAAGGCGCCGGTGGGGGATCGACCCAGGGAGAGAAAAGCAGCGCACCCCGGGTGACCCTGCTATTGGCCAGCGACCTGGGCAGGTTCGAAACATCGTTGACCCAACTGGCCTATTTACTGGTCGCGGTAGGCCTAGCCGCTATTCTGGCCACCGCCGGCGGGGCCTGGTGGGCGGTTGGGTTCGGGCTGAGACCCATGCGGGTATTGGCCCGCCGCATAGAAGGTTTGGGTGAGGAAGACCTTAGTCGGCGAGTGGAGCTGCCCACCGCCCCCACAGAGTTGCTTTCCGTGGTGGAGCGTCTCAACCAGCTTCTGGCGCGGCTGGAAGCGGCCTTTGGGCGGGAGAAAGCCCTGTTGGCCAACCTGGCCCACGAGCTGCGCACGCCTTTGGCCGGTCTGAGCTTCACCTTGGAGGTGTCGGTCTCGCGGCCGCGCAAGCCCCAAGAATACGTGGAGGATCTGAGCCAATGCCTGGCCATAAGCCGGCAGATGCAGGGCATGGTGGACAATCTGTTGACCATGGCCCGCCTGGAAGCCGGCCAAGGTCGGCCGGAAGAGAGACTTCCGGTGAATTTGGAGGAGGCGATTCGCCAGGTATGGACTCCCCTGGAGGATCGGGCTTTGCAAAAGAGCCTGGCCCTGGAGTGGCGTCTTCCGCCGGGAATCACGGTTTGGGCCCAGCCCCACGGCCTGCGTGTCATTCTGCGCAATCTCTTATCCAACGCAGTGGATTACGTTGACCAAGGCGGCAAGATTTGGCTGACAACCAGCCAAGAACAGGATCGAGTCGCCTTGACCGTGGGCAACACCGGCTGCCGGCTGTCGCGCCATGATTCGGAACGGGTCTTCGAGCGTTTCTGGCGGGGCGATGCCTCACGTAGCGGAGACCAGGCTCACACCGGTCTGGGTCTGACCCTTTCGCGACAGTTGGCCGATTTGATGGAGGGCGGTCTGGAGGCCGGTTGTGACGAACAAGGCTGTTTCCTGATTACCCTTCGTTTGCCCAGCGCTCCCTCGGACCAGGTTTGATTAAAATGAAAAAACCAATCAATTTTGTTCTTTTCTTTGTACTTGTGCTAGCGGCTGGCTGTCAGACATACCAACCCCAGCCCTTGACGGGATCGGCTGTGGAACAGGCCCTGGAGACACCTGCTCCCGAGGCCCTCAAAGTGCGGGCCGCTGAGCTGAAGCATCCCTTGTTGCCGCCTCTGGAGCTTGATCTGACCGACGGCCTCTCGCCTGACGAAGCGGCCGTGCTGGCGGTATTGCTAAACCCCACCTTGCGCGCAAGGCGCGACCGCAGCCAAGAGGCCCAGGCGCAACTTAGCCAAGCGGGGCTGTTGCCTAACCCTCAACTGGGTTATGCCCTGGACGTGCCCACCGGTGGACAGACCCAGGGGACCACAACCGCCTTCGGCCTCAACCTGGGCTGGGACGTGATGCAGCTCATTTCGCGCTCGGCGCGTCAAGAAACGGCCAAGGAACATCTGAAGTCAATAAAACTGGATGTGGCCTGGCAAGAGTGGCAGACGGCCATGGGGGCCAAGCAATCTGCTTACCGCCTATACAGCCTTCAAGCCCGCATTGCTATGGCCAAAAATGCCAAGTCCCGTCTGGGCCGGCGTTGGGGCGTGATACGCCGGGCCTTTGAGGAGCACCTGATGACCGCCAGTGATCTGGCCGCGGCGGCCGCGGCCCGGGACCAGACCCGTAGCAGGCTTCTGGGCTTGATCAAACAGGCGGACCATGAACGAGGCAAGCTGTTGCGCCTGTTGGGCCTGCCGGCTTCGAGCCCGCTTAAGCTCAGCGCAGGCATATACCTGCCCCGACGCCTGCAGCCCCCGGAGGCGACGCGGCTTTTAAACGGCATCCAAAAGCGACGGCTGGACCTGGTAGCCCTGCGCCGTGGGTACGAAAGCCAGGAGGAGGCGGTGCGCGCCGCTATTCTAGACCAGTTCCCCCGCATAAACCTGGGGCTGACCCATGCAGGGGACACCAGCGACGTGATAACCACGGGTTTCACCTTCAGCATCGACTTGCCCATATTTGACCGTAACCAGGCCAAAATCACCCATGAGCGGGCCACTCGGCAGAGGCTATTCGATGAGTATGTGGACCGTGTGGCTCAGGCCAGATCGGACGTGACGCAATTTTTAAACGCGGTGAACAATCTCAACCAGCAAATCGCTGCGGCTCTCGCCACCCAAGCAGACCTGCAAGGCCTTGAGCAGAACTACCGTGAAGCTATGAAAGAGAACTTCATCAGCCGGGCGGCCTATAACGGCATCCTGGACCAATTGACCCAAAAGCGCCTGGAGGTGATCAACCTGCAGGGGCAACTCATGGAAAGCAAACTCGCACTGGAGTTGGCCAGCGGCTTTTACGATCTGGACGCAGCAGGCGCTGCAAAAGGCCGCACTCCGGACCTGGAACAGGGAGACCAAAGGTGAATACGGCAGGATGGAAAAGGATGGTGTTGGTTTCGCTTATCACGGCGGCAGCCGGGGCGGGTCTCGGATTTTGGTACGCCCAGAACCGGCCTCCCCAGAACCAAGCCGCGATAGACCTGCCTCATAACAATGAAAGCGAACCCGTGGCGCATGTTCGAACAGCCTTCATCAAGCAAGGCATGATCGCCGCCCACCTTACCGCCTACGGCACCGTGGTGGCGGCCAAGGGCAAGGGTAGGATTTTCAGCCTTCCCTATGAGTCGCGAGTCAGCAACGTCCTGGCCGTGCCCGGCCAGGAGATCGGGGCAGGCTCTGTGCTTTTGGAGTTGGCCCCTAGCACTCCCGCCTCTTTACAAATGGCTCAGGCCAGCAGTCAACGGGATTCGGCCCGGCGGGAACTAGCGCTTTTGCGCCAGCAGATGAAGCTGGGCATGGCCACCCGCCAGCAGGTGTTGCAGGCCGAGAAAAGCTTGAACGCGGCGGAACTGAATTTAAAGAGCCTTGAGCATGAAGGTGCCGGCAAGCCCAGGGCCATCCGTGCCCTAACCCCGGGAGTGGTGAGCCGGGTGATGGTCCAGGCCGGCCAATTGGTCCCGGCGGGCAGCCCCCTGGCGGAAACCATTGGCCGTGCCGATCTAGAAGTCCGCCTCGGCATTGAGAGCGAAGATACAGGTCTTTTGCGGACAGGGCAGCCGGTGCGGTTGTGGCCCATCAACAAGGCCTCCACCCGCAGCATATCCGGCCAAGTGCGCCTGGTAACCCGCCAGGTAGACCCCCAAACCCGCTTGGTCAATGTCTATGTGACGCCTGACCAGACGAATCATAAATTGCTGTTGCATGAGTACATGAAGGGCCGATTTACGGTGGCCTCTCAGGAAGGGCTATGGGTGCCGCCAGCCGCAGTGCTGCCCTGGCAGGATGGCCGCCATGAGATATTCACGGTCAAGGGAGGCAGGGCGGTGCGCTGCCTAGTGCGTAAAGGCCTGGAGAACCCCAAGCAGGTGCAGATAACCGGGCCGGGGGTGATTCAAGGCCAGCCGGTGATAGTGGTGGGCAACAGCCAGGTCAGCGACGGTATGACCGTGCAAGTGGAGCCAGCTCGATGAAGTTCGCCGAACAGGCCTTTGCCCACCGCCGATCCATCATATTCCTGCTCGCCGCCTTTGCCTTGGCCGGTGCCATCAGTTCCTTCAGCCTTCCGGTGGGCTTGTTCCCCAGGGTCAGTTTCCCTCGGGTGGTGGTTTCCCTGGATGCGGGCGACCGGCCGGCCGAGCGCATGGCCATTCAGGTCACCTGGCCGGTGGAGGAGGCGGTTCGCGCCGTGCCCGGCGTTAAGCGGGTGCGCAGCACTACCAGCCGGGGCAGCGCGGATATCTCCATCAACTTCGCATGGGGGCTGGATATGGTCCAGGCCATGCTACAGGTGGAGTCTGCGGTCAATCAGGTGATGCCCAACCTGCCGCCGGGAACCCAATTCAGCGTGCGCCGCATGGATCCTACCGTGTTTCCCGTACTGGGTTACAGCCTTACTTCCGACACCCGCTCCCAGGTGGAGCTGCGCGACCTGGCTTTATACCAGATCCGGCCGGTGCTTTCGGCGGTGGATGGCGTGGCGCGGGTAGGGGTTCTGGGCGGGGCGGTGGCTGAATACCAGGTCATGGTGGACCCCGCTCGGCTAGATTCACTCGGGCTGAGCCTCGCTGATGTTGCCAAGGCGTTGTCCGCAGCCAACGTCATCACCGCTGTAGGTCGTCTGGAGGAGCACAACAAGCTTTACCTGGTGGTTTCGGACACCCAGTTCAGTGATCTGTCCCAGATCGCCCAGACCGTGCTGCGGGCCGGCGTCAACGGCATGGTGCGGCTGGAGGATGTGGCCACTGTCGTCAAAGGTCAGACGCCCCGCTGGACCAGGGTCACGGCCGACGGGCGCCGGGCAGTTCTATTCCAGGTGTATCAGCAGCCCGGCGGCAACACCGTGCGCATTGCCCAGGATGCGGCGGCCCAGCTTAAAAGGCTGGAAAAGCGCCTGCCAGTGGATGTCAAGGTGGCCAATTGGTACGACCAGAGTCAGCTCATCCTGGCCTCGGCGGGCAGCGTGCGGGACGCGGTGATCATCGGAGTGATCTTGGCCTCCTTGGTGCTGCTGGTCTTTCTGCGCAATTGGCGGGTTACCCTTATCGCCTTATTCACCGTGCCCATGGTTTTGGCCGCAACCATTCTGTTGCTGTATGTGCTGGGCATGAGCTTCAACATCATGACCTTGGGGGGAATGGCCGCGGCCGTGGGGCTTATAATCGACGACGCCATCGTGATGATCGAGCACGTCGTCCGCCGTCTGCGTCAGGGCGACGGCGAATACCGCAGCAAGGTGCTGGCCGCGGCCAACCAGTTCACCCGCCCCCTTATGGGATCTTCCTGCTCCACGGTCATCATCTTCGCACCCCTGGCCTTTCTCTCCGGCGTGACGGGGGCGTTCTTCAAGGCCCTGTCTCTAACCATGGCCACCGGCTTAGCCATATCTTTTTTCGTGGCCTGGCTGGCGGTGCCGCTTTTGGCCGCCCACCTCTTGCGCCAAAAGGACGCGGAACAGCCCGAAGGCGGTGGAATCACCCAATGGTTTCACCAGGCCTACGGCAACCTGATGAACAAAGGATTGAGGCGTCCCTGGTTGGTGCTTATCGCAGTGCTCCCCCTGATCCTAGGGGGCTGGCTGGCCTTTCGTCAAATCGGCTCGGGTTTCATGCCTCCCATGGACGAGGGGGGCTTCATCCTGGACTACCGGGCCGCTCCGGGAACCTCCCTGAGTGAAACCGACCGCCTGCTCAGGCAGGTGGAGGCCATTCTAAAAGGCACTCCGGAGGTGGAAACCTACTCTAGGCGCACCGGCTTGCAGTTGGGCGGCGGCCTTACCGAGGCCAACGAGGGCGATTTCTTCGTGCGGCTCAAGCCCCCTCCCCGGCGGAATATAGAGGCGGTGATGGACCAGGTGCGCCGCCGGGTGCAACATTCGGTGCCCGGACTTGAGATCGAAATGGCCCAGCTCATGGAAGACCTGATCGGCGACCTCACCGCGGTTCCCCAGCCTATCGAGGTAAAGCTATTTTCCGATGATGGCGGTTTGCTGGCGCGCCTGGCCCCCAAGGTGGCCTCGGCCATTGCCCAGGTGCCGGGGGTGGTAGACGTAAAAGACGGCATCGTGCTGGCCGGCGACTCCCTGGACATCCGGGTCAACCGGGATAAGGCCGTGCTGGAGGGCGTGGCTCCGGACTCGGTCACCAGCATGCTCCAGGATTATCTAACCGGCAAGGTCACCACCCAAGTGCAGCGCGGGCCCAAGATGCAGGGCCTGCGGGTGTGGATTCCCGGAGGCCTGCGCGGCAGCCTCAGGGATTTGGAGAACTTGCGCCTGCGAGCGCCGGACGGTCACCTTTTCCCCCTGAAACGGGTGGCCCGGCTCAAGGTGATCACCGGCCAGGCCCAGATCATGCGGGAAGACCTCAAACGAATGGTGGCGGTCACCGGCCGGATCAGTGGTCGCGACCTGGGCTCCACGGTGGACCAAGTCAAAAAAGTGCTGGCCAGGCCCGGCCTGCTGCCCCGGCAGGTCTATTACCGCTTGGGCGGGCTGTACCGTCAGCAGCAGGAGGCTTTCCGTGGTCTTATGATGGTGTTCGGCGCCGCCGTGGTGCTGGTTTTCGTACTGCTGCTTTTTCTCTATGAAAGTTTAAGGGTGGCAACGGCCATGCTGCTCACCACTCTCACGGCCATGGCGGCGGTGTTCCTGGGCCTGATGGTCACCGGCACCGAGCTTAATATAACGGCCATCATGGGCATGACCATGGTGGTGGGCATAGTCACCGAAGTGGCTATCTTTTATTACTCGGAATACCTCGACTTGGCTGATGAGAATGAAAAGCTCGCGCGCTTGATCGCGGCCGGGCAAAACCGCATGCGCCCCATTGCCATGACCACCTTTGCGGCCATACTGGCCTTGATGCCCTTGGCCCTGGGCATCGGCCAGGGCGCGGCCATGCAGCAACCCCTGGCCATAGCAATTATCGCCGGGCTTTTGGTGCAGCTGCCCCTGGTGCTCAGCGTGCTTCCGGCTCTATTGGTTGCCATGGGCTATCGTAGATAAGCCGGCATGAACTCACGTGGAGGGTGCGTGGTCCTAAAACTAAAATCCATCTAGCCCCGTCTCGCTGCGCTTGAAGTGGTTTCATGGCAGTTAAATGGTAAAAACTGATGCCAGCAAGTAGTTGTAAGTAACTGATTTTGAGCGATTATCCAGATGCTAGGAACCCCCTCCGCAGCTGCTCCCAGATAAGCGTTCATATTTCAGCCACTTCTGACAGCTCTTGGAGTAACCCCCCGGAGCCCCTAGATATTTACAAGGAATTGGCCTTTGTCCAAAAAAAATAAAGCTATCCGAACCTTAGCTATGGCTCCATCTTCCGGACGCATCTGTCTGGACCCCTGAAGTAAATATGAAGTGATTTGTCTTTGAGTTTTTGCGAGGCCAACACCCAATTAACGTTTGGTGCTGTTGAATGCCCGGCACGACCTATTGACCTCCCCCCAGTAAACGGTACCGCTGAAAAGTAGAGGATTCTGGCATAAT
>CAZDRW010000108.1:0-9075 GCA_964507555.1 uncultured Desulfarculaceae bacterium | reverse complement strand
TCCCGGGTTAGGTGGCGATAGTTTAATTCCAAGGAGGCGCGGCGGGTGAATTGCCATGAAAGAAGCATGCTGCCAATAAAGGAGTCTGCGTCTTGGCCTGGTTGCAAGCCTGCCAGGCCGGGGTCCTGCTTATAGTCGTTATGCACATAAGAAGCGTTGGCCGCGATTATCCAGCGTTTGGCCAGATCATAGCTGAAGCCCATCCCCGCTCCGTGCGCCAGGGTTAGACCGAGGTTTTCGCCAATTATCTCCTGTTCGCCCAAGGAACTGTAGGCGTTCATGGTGAAGCGCCAACGTTGTCCGGACCAACTCACATCGCCCGAAAACGTGGGATAGCCTGTGCCCGCCGCCTGGTTGGCCTGACGGTTGCCTGAAACTTGAGCCCAACCCACAGCCGCGTTCCATTGGAAAGTGGGCGATACTTTGTTGCCGTACCCTACCCCAGCCCGATAAACTTCATAATCCCGCGCT
This sequence comes from uncultured Desulfarculaceae bacterium, assembly GCA_964507555.1. GTDB lineage: Bacteria > Desulfobacterota > Desulfarculia > Desulfarculales > Desulfarculaceae > Desulfocarbo. The sequence continues at coordinate 8,604 of CAZDRW010000108.1, read as the reverse complement.
TGACGTACAAGGGGGTCATCGGTGTCAGCTCGGACTTGGCTGTAGCCCAGGTTGAGCATGGCCGCGCTTGTTGGGCCCAGCATGCGGACCAGTGACGCCGATCCCTTCAGGTGGTTGATGTCCTCGCTGCGTTCAAAATCTTCGAGGTAGTATGATCCGTCGGCTTCCACCCGCCAATCAGGCCCCAGGCGGTGACCGGCCGATAAACCGGCCTCATGGCGTTGGGAGTTTTCCACTGAGTCGGAGGCAAAAGTGTCCTGGCTGCTGCGGAAAAATGCGCCCACGAAGTTGTTCGGCCCGAAATTGCGCTGCAGCGAAACGCCTGCCGTGTTGCGGTCGCGCCGGCCCGAGTCGCCGCGCACCAAAAGGAGACGGCCTTCTTCGTCGACTTCCGGCGGATCGTAAGTCGATGAATACTTGTCATAAGCCTGAAATTTCCAGCGTGGAGAGGGCATGTAGTCCCAGGTTATAGATCCATTGCCGCCGTCCACCTGGGTGTACTCGCTTAGCCGGTAGTATTTGGAATAACGGATGTCCCCACTTAAGGCCAGCTTGCTGGTGGGATCGGCCCAATCCAGAGAGAAACCGGGATTGGCGGTGATGAAAAAATCGCTGCGGGCTTGGCTCTGGAGCCTTACGTTGTCGTCATAGCCGAGTTCGGCGCGAATAAAAGGCGTAAAATGGAAAGCCCCCCAGGCCAGGGAGAATGGCCACCCAGCCAGGACACCGATCATCAGCGCCGTCAGCAAACCCCTCCGCATGCTACGGGCGAGAGGACTGCGGCAACGGCGGCTGAAGGAACGGTTATGATGAAGTTGCTGCCTCACGCAGGCTTCGTCCCTCGCATCGCCCCCCAGGACGGATTGTCAGGGGACTACGATCACGTCCCCAGGTAAAAGCCTTATATTCTGTTCGGGCCTTTTGCCCGAAACAACTTCGGAATACTCGAAAGGCAACCGCTGCTGCCGGGCTCCAGTGCCTCTTATGATAACTATATCGTCCTTATGCGCCCATTCGTTGAATCCGCCGGCCAAGGACAATGCCTGTAAAACGTTGGTTGGCGAAAGCATGAGATAGCGCCCCGCTTTTTGCACGTTTCCAATGACGCTACAGCCCTGGCTGCGGGGTTCCTTGACCGTTATGTAAACTTGGGGCGCTTCCACATAGCGACGCAGGTTTTTGGCCACGATGTCCTTGAGTTCCATGGGCGTGAGCCCGGCCGCCACCACATCGTCCACCAGGGGTAAAGAAATGCGGCCATCCGGCCTAACCAAAACATCGGTGCGGCTGATGGCGACTTCGCGCCAGACAATAATCTCCAAAAGGTCGCTGGGACCGATTTTATAATAGTAATTATCTGCCTTGGCTTGGCTATTGCTTAGAAACAAGGCAATAACAAAGAGCAGGGTGAAAATAGCTATAAAACGAAAAAGTTTGCTAATCATAACGATTGTCCAGCTTGGCTGTACGGTTTAGGTTAATCACGGCAGGCAATTAAAAATCCATTTTGTAAATCGTGGGGCACCAAGTATATTCGCACTGAGTCGAGATTTTATCAAGACCAAATAGTCGAATATATAGTAATTTTGACAGATAAATCTTTGAGTTGCCAATATGTAATTTGACCAATTACGTACGGAGAATAATCCATGGTTAGAGCGAGGGTATGGTTTCGTTGTGCGGCTATGCACGATCCGGTGAGCCCGGTGCTTTTGGAACCATGTAAAATCGGTTGGGAAGCTAAGGATCGTAAAGTGGACTTGACCATTCAGCGTCCGCTAAAAGGTCCCGAGTTGGTAAGCCGCATGAAGGGTTGGGTTACGCTAGATGTGGAGAAGGCCAACCGGATTTTCGCCGCCCATGGCAAGCTAAAGCTATTAGATGAACGCGAGCTGGTGGTGGAGTGTGAAGACCGGCCTGCAATGGAAGCATTGGCAGCCGAATTGGCTAAAGCATTCGGCGATCAGGTGGATCTGGATATAACCAAAGGCTGACATTCGGAGCGTACGAGTGCTCGCGGTCTTACAGCCGGAGGGGTTAAGTGCTCAGCATCTCTTGATAGAGCGATAATGTCTGAAGCGCGGTGCGCCTGATGTCAAACATCCGCTCAGCCCGCGTGCGGGCATTCGATGCCATTTTGGTCCTGGCCCCGTCGTCAGACAAAAGACCTTTCAGCGCCTGGGCCAAGGCATCCACATCGCCGGGAGGAACCAACAGGCCTGTCTCGCCATCTGCCACCACCTCGGGTATGCCGCCAACGTTGGAGGCTACCACCGGTAGTCCACAGGCCGCGGCCTCGGCGATGGTCAGGCCGAAGGCCTCTTTCCAGGCTGAGGGAAACACCCCCACATCGGCCGCCTGCAAGAAGAGGTGCACATCATCGCGCAGGCCCAGCACTGACAAACGCCCACCCCAAGCCTCCTCGGCTTGACGGGCAGCCTCCTCCAAAGGGCCTGACCCGATTAAGACGAGGCGTTTGTTTTCCTGGGCAAGTATCTGCGGCGCTGCCCTTAACAGCGCGTCCAAGCCCTTGTCAGGGCTGAGCTGGCCCACGAAAACGGCTACGCGCTCATCCGGCCCAGCACCCAAAAGGTCAGCTCTCAAACCTGCTCGTTCCGCTGGCGCTGCAGGCGTAAAGCGATTCAAATCAACGCCGTTGTAGATGACCCGGATTTTCTCGGGCCGGGCAACGGCTTGGCTGGTCAGGCGCTGGGCCACGTAGTTGGAAACCGCCAGATAGCGGTCCACTTGGCTGGCGTAGAGGCGTCGGCGCAGGCGCTTCAAAACTTTCAGCCAGCTTGGCAGATCTATCTCCACCCGGGGGCCGGAGGAATGATCAGCCACCAAGACCTTGCATCCCAAAAGCCGCTGGGCTATGGGCGCATCCGCCGGGCAAAGGCCCATGAACCAGTAATGCACCAGACGGGGATTAAGTTCGCGTAAAAGGCCCAAGCGATAAGACAGGGAGGCGACTCGGTCTTGGTCGAAGTGGCTGACCATCACTCGTTGTGTGGTAAACAGTTCGCTAACCAAGGGCGCAGTGCGGGACCCCAGCGCAAAGCGCAATGTCATGCCGGCGGCCCGGCTTTCGGCAGCCAGGGCGCAAATGAGATCTTCCAGAGAGCCCCTCTTTTGAGGATGGATGTCAATCCAGCAAAGTATGTCGCAGGTTTTGGATCGCACCATGGCCCCGCCCTGGCAATATGATTGAATGGGTCTATACCGATAAAAGCAGCCGGCTAGCTGCCCGGGGGCGGTGGCTCCTCTTCCCCGTTTACCTAGCCTTGGGACTTGGCCTTGGCAATGGCGTCTTCCACCAGAGCCTGAATTTCCTCGAGGCGTTCCTGGCTCTGGGCTTCGAAGCGCAGCACTAAGGCGGGTTGGGTGTTGGAGGCGCGCACCAGGCCCCAGCCATCAGCGAATGTCACCCGCACCCCATCCACGTCCACCACCTCGTACTTGCCGGCAAAAGCCTCTTTGACCCGGTCCACCACCGCGAATTTGATCTCGTCCGGGGTGTCCACCCGAATCTCCGGAGTATTCACCACCGGCGGCAGGTCAGCCAGCCAGGAGGAAAGCGGCTCGGGGTTGGCCGAAAGCAGCTCAGCCAAGCGCAGGGAAGCGTAGATGGCGTCGTCAAAGCCGTACCAGCGGTGCTTAAAGAACATGTGGCCGCTCATCTCTCCGGCCAGCAGCGCACCGGTTTCGGCCATTTTCTGCTTGATGAGACTGTGGCCTGCTTTCCACATGATAGGGTTGCCGCCCCGGTTTTTGATGTCGTCATAGAGATTCTTGGAGCATTTGACCTCGCCGATAAATGTGGCGCCGGGGTTATCAGCCAGGATACTGCGAGCGAAGATGGCCAGCAGCATGTCGCCCCAGATGGGGCGGCCCTTTTCATCCACCGCGCCCACCCGGTCGGTATCGCCGTCATAAGCCACCCCGGCTCGCAAGCCTTGGCTGGTTATGGTCCGGCTCAGGTCTTTCAAGTTGTCCAGCACCGTGGGGTCGGGCTCGTGGTTGGGGAAGCGGCCGTCCATTTCGCAGTAAAGCGGCACCACCTCTATGCCCAGCCGCTGCATCAAGGGCAGCGCCACCGGTCCGGCGGTGCCGTTGCCACCATCAATCGCCCACTTGAGCGGCCCTTCCAGTTTGATGATGTCTGCCACATTGTCCATGTAGGGGCCCACGATTTCCTCGCTGACAAGTTCGCCCTTGCCTTTAATGAAATCGCGCGCCTCAGCTATGCGACGGATTTTTTGGATTTCCTCGCCATGAATGGTGCTCTTGCCGTTCAGCACTTTAAAGCCGTTGTACTCGGGCGGGTTGTGGCTGGCGGTAATCATTACTCCGCCCTCTGCCTCATAATGCCACACCGAGAAATAAAGAAGGGGTGTGGGGCAGGTGCCCACGTCAACCACCTGACGGCCAGTGGACAAGAGGCCCTCCAAGAGAAGCTCACGGTAGCGGTCCGCCGAAAGACGGCAGTCGCGGCCCATGGTGAGGCGCTTCACACCGTTAGCTTCCATATATGTGCCCATGGCGCGGCCCAGGGTGATGACGTCTTGGTCGCTTATCTCTTGGTCCACCAAGCCGCGGATGTCGTATTCGCGGAAGATGTTGGCCTTCATATTGTCTCCGTGAAGGTATGGGCTTAATGCAATGCCGGGAGGGGCTAACGGCCCCGGTTCGTTCCTCAGGTGTTTATCATAATCAGGCGGATAGGGCCACCGACTCTAACAGGTAAAGGTCAGAGGAGGGCCGGACTTCAACGCCCTCCAGGCTTTGCGGCAGGCACCAGCAGTGGCCTGGTTTGATCTCGGCTTCTTTATGATTCCAGCTAATATTGCCCGAGCCCTCCAGTATAAAGAGCAGGCGCAAGGCGGGCCTGGCCCAAAAAGGCTGATAGGGCTCGGCAAGTTTGGCCTTGATGAGCGCGAAATGAGGGTCATCCACCAAAAGTGATATCCGGTTGGGTCCACTGGCCAGCTTTTGGGGCTGGGCGGGCCTGCCCGGTCCGTCCACCCGCATAACCTTTAGCGCTTTATCCACATGCAGCTCCCGCGGGTTGCCGTCGTCGCCGGGCCGGTCCCAGTCATAGAAGCGAAAGGTTACATCCGAGGCCTGCTGGATCTCAAAGATGGTGAGCCCCGGACCGGTGGCGTGCACTAGGCCGGCCGGCAAATGGAATACATCGTTTTCATGAGCAGCGACCCTGGCCAGCACCCCGGGCATGCGTCCCTGGGCCACGGCTTCTTGCACCGCCTTCAGATCCGTGCCCGGTTTGAGACCCATGACTATCTCGGCATCTTTTCCCGCGCCCAGGATTAGCCAGGCTTCACTCTTGCCCCAGGGCTCGTTTTCCAGGCGCCGGGCAGCCTCATCGTCCGGGTGAACCTGCACGCTGAGCCAGTCGCCCACCGAAAGGATCTTGATGAGCAGCGGGAACCCGCCGCCAGTTCCTCCAGGCGCCGACCCCAAGAGATCAGCAGACCAGCGCCGGGCAACCTCGTCCAGACCCAAGCCGTCCGCCTCGCTGTTCCATGGTCCGCCTATCACTTTTGTTACATGGTGGCGGTGGGATGCCAGCCACACCTCGCCGGTGCGCTCAGGGGCTTCCAATACAGGTCCCAGGGGCCCGGCGATGCGCGGCGCGGCCCAAACCTTGGGCAGGAAAACCGGCTCCAGACGAAAAGGCCCCAAGCTCACTTCTGGCTCCCTTTGTTAAGGGCCTTTTTCCCCATGACGCCTATGAAATAAAAGCCGCCCACCAGAAGCACGGCAAAGGCGACCGTGATCCAGCCAAAGTAGTCTTTGATAAAATCTTGGATCTGAGGGCCGAAAAACCAGAACATGAAACCCTCGGCGTAAAACCTGAGGCCCCGGCTGATGACCGAGGCCAGTACGAAGCGGGGGAAGTTGATGGCGAACACCCCGGCGGCAATGGTGAAGACCTTGTAGGGGAGGGGGGTGAGCCCGGCGATGCCCACGGCCCAAACGTCGTAGCGGTGATAGTAATCCTCCACGATCTTTACTTTTTCGCTCTTGAACCAGCGGTGCAAAAGGGGGCGACCGCCCTTCAGACCGATGAAGTAACCGAACATGCCACCCAGCACCGAGCCCACGGTGCAGATGGTGGCGAACCAAAGCGCGTCATTCGGGTTTACCGCGCAGAGGGCCATAAGCAGCGGGTCCGGCGGGATGGGAAAAAAGGAGCTTTCGGCGAAAGAGAGGCCGAACAGGGCCCAGCCGCCGTAGGAGGTGTGGGCAAAATGAGTGACCCAGGCCACCATGCCCGCCAGCCATGCTTTGATCGCTACCAAATTATCGTCTCCTACAAATAGCTGTCCAGGTTTTGTTTCTTGAGCTCGTCAATCACCTGGCGCACGTCTTGGCAACGTTCGCGGGGAAGAATCAACAGCACGTCGTCGGTGACCACCGCCACCAGGCCGTCCACGCCTAATAACGCGATTAGCCGATCACCGGCTGAGACCAGATTGTTTTTTGCATCTATGGCCAGCACCCGGCTTTCTTGGCAGGCGTTGCCCGCTCCATCTGCTGGCCAAAGCTCAGCCATGGCGTCCCAGGAGCCCACGTCGGACCAGCCGAAATCGGCCTTGACCACCCTGATGGAACTACTCTTTTCCAATACCCCGTTATCGACGCTGACTTTTGGCAGCTGGGGATAGACCCGGGCCAGGGCTTCAGCTTGGCGCTCGGTTCCCAAATCCGGAGTTAGCTCCTTGAGGCCTTCGGCCAGCTTGGGTATGAAGCGCTTGATCTCGCTTAAAAGCACCTCGGCCCGCCAGGCGAACATGCCCGAGTTCCACATATAGCGCCCTGAGTCCAAATAGGCCTGGGCCGTGGCAAGGTCGGGTTTTTCGTGAAAGGCTTTTACCGAAAAAACTGGCGGCGTCCCGCTTGAAAGCATATCGCCGGCTTCGATATATCCGAAGCCGGTGGCCGGATAGCGGGGGGTGAGCCCCAGGGTGACCAGACAGTCCTCTTTACGGGCGGCATCAGCCGCGCGGCGCAAGGTGTCCAGGAAAAGTGCCTCGTCTGTGATGAGGTGGTCAGCCGGCAGAACCAGACATACAGCCTCCAGGTCACGCTTGGCCACCCAGGCGGCGGCCAAACCAGCAGCGGCGGCTGTGTTGCGCGCCATGGGCTCGGCTATCACCTGAGCCGTCGGCACTTGGGGCAATTGACCAGCTACGGCGGCGGCGTGGTTTGCTCCGGTCACAACCAAAACCCGCTCCGGCGGGGTTAAGGGAGCCATGCGGTCAATGGTTTGCTGCAATAGGCTGCGCCGACTGGTGAGCGCCAAAAGCTGCTTGGGCCGTGCCTGCCGGCTGGCCGGCCAGAAACGGGTACCGCTGCCTCCCGCCATCACCACGCTGTACATAAGCCTACTCCCTAAAACCTGCTAGCATCGCCTAATGGGCCAACTTTGGCACAGGTGCCACATATCGCGGGTTTTTGCAAGCTCTTGGCCGCATTATGCTCCCCAAAGCGACCAGGTTAAAGCGCCGATTCCCAAGGCCCAGCAATAAAAAGCAAACCAATGCAAACGCCCTCCCTTGACCAACCTGATTAAAAGCTTGAGCGCCACATAGCCGGTGAGGGCCGCCACTATGGCGCCAATAATAAGCGGAGCGGCAGGCGCTGTGGCCACGGCGTCCAGGTCCTTGATCTGCAAGGCCATGGCGCCCAAAATCGCCGGGATCGAAAGCACAAAGGAAAAACGGGCGGCCAATTCCCGCTCCAGCCCCAGGAGAAGCCCGGCGGCGATGGTGGCTCCCGAACGGCTTATGCCCGGAGTTATGGCCAGGCCCTGGGCCAGGCCGATCAAAACGGCCCGCCCCCAGCCGGTTTGCTCCAGGTTCCTGACGGCCCGGGGTGCATAATGGGTTGCCATGAGAAGCAGGCCGGTGAAAATAAGAGCCAGACCCACTGCGGCAACGGAAGAGAAGAGCGCTTCAAAGGTATCCTTGAAGACCAGGCCGATTAGCGCGGTGGGCACGCTGCCCGCTGCCACCAGCAGGAGCAGGCGTCTTCCCTGCCGGGCATAAGAGTCATCGGCCCATAGGCCGCGAAACATGGAAATTATGTCTAAACGGAACACCGTTAGCACCGCGAACAGGGTTCCCACGTGCACCGCCACGTCAAAAAGCAACTCCGGCTCATGCAGACCTAATAAATTCTGAGCCAGCACCAGATGCCCAGATGAGCTTACAGGCAGAAATTCTGTGATCCCTTGGACCAGGCCCAAAATGGCGGCCTGCAGGTTGTTCAACATAGTGACGCTCCATATCGTCAACGCATCTACAGAGTTGCATTTTTGGGGGCCAAGATTACATTTAAGCCCATTATTCTGGGGGTTTTATGAATATTACCCGCCTTGGCTTGACATGGTCTTGTCAGGCAATATAGCGTTTCGCGGGCCCCAGGTCGAGCCCACTGGGAGAAACGCGTCAGGACATTGTGCAAAAAATTAGTCTTGACAGGAGGGTATGGCATCCACTAGGCATGAAGAGCAGCACCAATTCATCCACCAGACCGATATCGGATTTGGTGTTAAAGGCCCTTGACAGGATGGGCCCA
>CAZDRW010000107.1:0-9089 GCA_964507555.1 uncultured Desulfarculaceae bacterium | reverse complement strand
AAACCCCCGTGTAAAATCCAAAAATTGCGGGGGCGCGCGCCGGCGTCCCCGGGCCGGCGCGCTCCTATAGTAGTTAATGACTATTAAGATCAGGATGTTATGTCTATGGAACCCAGTTGGCCAGCCGCTTGGGTGACTCCGGTGGATTGCGACCCAGACTCATCGCCCGTCAGGGCGCTAAGGAGGAGCCTATCCATCTCCTGCCGGTAGGCGTCCATGCCGCCGGCGGCGCTCACTGCCTGGGGCCCAAAGCCGAGCCCGCTTTCCTGTATTGAGCCTATGATGGTGGCCATGGCGGCTTCCAGTTCGGCCTAGCTCACCACGCCGTCCTCATTGGTATCCATGGCGTCAAAGACCTCTTCAGAGGCCGCGGTTTCGCTGGAGTTGAGGCCTCCATCTTCATCGGCGTCCAGTTCTGCGATATGGGCGGCTATCCGCTGGCTGATGTCGCCGGCGGATTTTTGGCCATAACCTTTCATATACCCAGATAGGGCGCTAAGTCCGATTCCATTCACGTCCATTTGCTATCCTCCATGAAATTTCTGCTATCCTCCTTGATCGCAGATCACCTGCTTATTCCATAGGCATCCTTCTGCATAATTTTGGCTCAACCAAACCTGCTTAGGGATAGCTCCGCTTGGGCTGTTTGATAAATTGCATTGTTCCCCCAGGCCGAAAAAATTGATCCAAGCCGGTGCGGGACCCCTTGATGGAAATGGGGATTCCGTCTTGTCAATCCAGAGCAGCGCCGTGTGCTTGGTGATGAAAAGAGGGGATGGATTATGCATGGCAGGCTCCGGCAAACGGTGTATCACGGTTTGCAGCCAATCCAGGGATGCGGGACAAAGACGCTTGCAGAGCTGGCTGCTGGCTTCCTGGTCGCCTTGGCTGCGCCCGCTGTCATCCTTCATGGCTGGGTGCTTAAGCACGTAGCCGTAATTCTTTAAGCCCACACAAATGCAAGCAAAAAAGTCACCAAACCCCTACAAGCTTTACTGATTATGTATTGCATAATAACCTAAGGCTCTTACCCCAAACGGCATTAGCGGGCTTGGCAGCAGAAAAACGGTTCTTGCAGGAAAAATGCCCCCTAGCTGCAAAATTTGCCTTCGGCGCCTTTCTTGGCAATGGGTCAGCTTGGCGCATTTCCCCTGGCCATCCGGGCCTTGAATATGCTTAATTTAGTTCCGTCATGACCTATTCACCCGGCGACATAATGGTGACCGCGGCAGCGCGGGAAATCCAGGACCATGAGGTGGTCTTTGTGGGCATGCGCCTGCCGCTATTGGCCTTTCTCCTGGCTAAATCCACCCATGCCCCGCGGGCGGTGGGCTTATTCGAAAACGGCGTGATCCGCGACACCCCAGCCGCGGGCCCCATTATCACCATGGGCGATCCACCCAACCAGACCGGGGCCCTAAGGCTCTGCGAATTGACCGAGGTTATGACCCTGCTTTCGGGCGGCCAGGTGGACGTGGGCTTTATCGGCGGGGCCCAGGTGGATGTGCACGGCAATGTCAACACCCACCAGGTCCTTACGGAAAAAGGCATGGTGCGCTTGCCGGGCTCGGGCGGCGGGGCGGATTTGGCCTGCCTGGCCAAACGCACTTTGGTTGTCATGAGCCATGAGCGCCGCCGGCTGGTTCCCAAGGTGGATTTCATCACCTCGCCCGGCTGGGGGGAGGGGCCTCAAGCCGGATCGGTCTGGCGCCAGGCCCAAGGCTTGCCCCGCGGCGGCCCGGAGGCCTTGATCACTTCCCTGGGCATATTCCGCTTTCCCGGCGGCCGCGCCCAATTAAGCCAGATGCACCCAGGGACCACCCTGGCGCAGGTACGCTCAAGTACGGCTTGGGATTTGGAGAGCGCCGCCGAGGTTGGCACCACCCCGATCCCTTCCCAACAAGAGCTCGACATTATTAGGCGATTCGATCCGGATCGTTATTGGACCGGTTAGCTTATTTTTTTTATTGACAAAACCGACCAACGCCCTTTATGGTCACAATGTAGCTATATTCTAGTTAAAGTATAGCATTGCCATATCTGCTCTGCTTTTCTACCTTCTCCGCTAGAGCAGAAACTCAAAGCTGGGTATTGTTAACCCGGCTTAAATCCAGCGAAGGCGAAAGTCAGCATGGAAAACTCTCAAAAGGCCAACAGCCCGTCGCCTGATAAGGGAGATGCCGCTAGGGCCTCCGACGATCAACACCGTAAAGCCAAGTTCGAGGTATATGGTGAGGAAATGATCGAGAAGGAGGTCAAGCAAAGCGGAAACTCCGGCCGGGTATACCTGCCACCGGAGTGGGTGGGCAAAAACGTCAAGATCATCCGCATCGATTAATTCACAAGGCTGCGAGGGATAGAGCTGTGGAAATACGTCCCATGACCAACCAGGATTTAGCCGCGGTTATCAACATCCAAGAACGGATCACCCGCGCACCCGTCAGTGATCGTTGGCGGGAGATGCTGGCCCAGCATGTTGACGAAAAGGGCCAGACCGGCATAGTGGCCGTGAAAGACGGCACGGTGGTGGGGTTCATTTTCGGAGAGCTGAAGGTAGGCAGCTTCAGCGCCGAGACCTCCGGCTGGCTTGAGCTAGTGGGGGTGGTGCCGGAGCAGATGGGTTCCGGCATCGGCCGCAGCTTGGCCCAGGCGCTTTTAGATTTTTTCAAAGAACAAGGCGTGCAGGACGTGCTCACCTCGGTGAAGTGGGATTCCGGCGACATGCTGGCGTTTTTCAAGAACATGGGCTTTGACCGCAGCCCCTACATCAACCTACAGCTCAAGTTGGGAAAGGACTAAAGCCCCGCGCCGCAGACCATGGGCGCTATTACCCGGCCCGCCGCAGATTAATGGACCGGGAGCTAGCGAGAACCATAACCGGCTTCCAGCCATAGGCGGCCAGGTCTGGCCGCTCTCCTAAGCCTTAATAGGCGAATTCCGCTTTCTTTAAAAAAAACAGGCCCGGCTAACCCAAGTCGCCCCGTTGTTGCCGAACTCCAGGCGGGGACTAGGGTTGCGGAGGATTGATCAAGCGCCGCCGCGTTCCGCGCCGCCAGCGGCCCCTATTCCTTTCCCAAAATAATTTATTTGGATTTAGCTGTCATAAACTATACTGGTTTATATATGTCATATTTGGCTTGACAAGCTCAGGCCGTGTGCATAAAGTTACATTGTAGCTATAATGTAGTTGCTATGTAGCCAATAGGTGCCCGCTCCGCTCATTGGTCCCGCCGATGGGCGGAGCCCAAAACGGGGAATCGCCCACCCCGGCTTAACCCGGAAACGGTGGAGACCATATGAGAAACAAGAAAAAGGCCCCCATACCGTCGCCAGGCAAGGGAGACGCCGCCATGGCCGCCGAAGAACAGAGCCCCAAAGTTAAGTTCGAGATTTACTGCAAGGAAATTATCGAAAAGAAGGTCAAGCAGAGCGGAAGATCCGGGCGGATTTACCTGCCGCCGGAGTGGGTGGGAAAAAGCGTCAAGGTCATCCGCCTTGATTAATTAATCAGAAAGGGGCGGGCGCCTGTGAAACTTCGCCCCATGACCAAGCAAGATTTGGAGGCGGTTGCCGCCATCCAAACCAGAATCATCCGCGCCCCGGTCAGTGAAAGTTGGCGCGAGATGCCGGCCCGGCAGGTGGGAGACTTGGGCAAGCCCGGCGACGGGTCCAGCCACGGCGATTATCTGGATGATCTTTTCTAGCCAAAGCATTAAGCGGCCAGTATGCTTATGATTAGCAGAATGGGTTTGCTTGAGGGACAAACAGATTAGCCATGTCATGTTCCGTGGAAAAAGAAAGAGCACTCCGGAAGGCTGGCTGGGTCAAGCGTTTCATGGCTGATGAACCCCGCCTGAGCGAGGCGGTGGCAGAATACCTAAGCCTGGGCTGCGAGGTTCATTTGGAGGCAGTTGATCCGAAAGCTTGCGCCTCTTCGCAAGCCTGTAGGGCCTGTTTTGAAGATCCCGGGGTGGCCGCCCGCTTCAAGGTCATATTCACCCGGCCTGGCGGAACCGGCAAAAAGATTTCTTAGTTATAATCCTGTTGTCATTTTTTTGCCGTTTTTCCTTCGACAGGCCACGCCAAATCAACTTTTGCCATTTTTTTGACTATCGCTAGCCTGCACCCTGCTTCACAGCGGTGCGCAGGCCTCTTCACACCGACCTCTGTCCGATTCAAGTAGATAAACTACCGCATTGACGTACTAATTAGGGGTAAGACTTGCCGAGTCCGCCTGATCGACTGCGGCAAGGCGTTCCCTCGCACACCTTGCACCTTTTTCATATCTATCTGTTAATTATGGCTAAATTACTAATGGCTAATTTTGGCCCCTAATTTGCAGATATTTAGCGTGAACCGAGCAGGGAGAAGCGCAAATGGAAGCTATAGAGATGCAACCTCGCGGATTGACGCGTTTGATATTCGAAAACCTAGTGGCCATCACCCCTGAAGTGCTGGCTAATGGCGAGACCTGGACACCAGACATGTTCGACCGGGTGGAGCACGATCTTCACCAGCGTTTGGCGCCTTCCGGCTCCCGACGCCAGGAACTTATTTTCGATATGGTGTTCCACCGCTCTTTTGCCGAAGCGCGCGATATGGTCACCCGTAAAGGCTTCTTGGACTTGACCGGCGACGACCGCGGAGGCCTCCAATTGAAGCGCGCCACAGCCTAGTTCCCAACCCAAGGCTGGTTCCCTTGGCTTGGCCGCGCCTTCCCCTCAAGGCGCGGCTTTTTTTTACCCTCAAGCCCCCCCGCCCTCGCCCTTGTCAGGCGGCCGCCGCCGTACTAGACTTGGGTATGTTTAGCGCCACGCAAATCAGACATGCGATCCTGTCTACCATCCTTGCCTTGCTAATCATGGCGCCGGCCTGCCTGCTGGCTCCGGACGCCCTGGCCGACGATAAAATCGTATGGCGTCAACTCCGGCCTGGCCTGGAATTCGCGCTTATCCCGGCTGAAAAAATAGCGCGTTCCGGCGATACCAACCTGGCCGCCTTGCGGGTGGACCCGGCCCTTTTCCGCTTCCAGGCGTTCACCGCAGCCGAAGGCGAAAAAGGCTTCACCGCCGAAGAATGGCTGCTGCGCAAAGGGGCGCTGGCCGTTTTCAATGCCGGCCAATACGCGGCCGATCAATCTTACCTGGGCCTCTTGATAGTGGATGGAAAGCCCCAGGGCCATTTGGCCAGCAAGATGGAGGCTCTGTTCCTGGCGGAACCCGGCGATGCCGCCCTGCCCCAGGCCCGGGTCCTTGACCTGCGCTACAGCGCGTTCGATCTGCGCTCGAACCCCTATCGGCAAGCGGCCCAATCCCATATGCTGTTGGACCGTTTCGGCCAGATCAGGGTGCGCCGCTCGCCGGTGGTGGCCAACCGGACCACGGTGGCCGAGGATACCTCGGGCCGCATACTGATCTTGGTCAGCCAGGGCGGCCACACCTTGTGGGAGTTGGCTGACTTCCTTAAAAGCTTGCCGCTTAACTTGCGCGAAGTGATGAGCATGGACGGCGCGGGAGAATCACAGCTAGCGGTCCGCACCAATGGCTTCCGCTTAAAGCAGGTGGGATCGCCCACGGGCTCACCCGATATCCTGCCCTGGCCGGTTTCGTCGCTGCCGGTGGCGCTTGGGGTTTTCCCGCGCTAGCAGCGCCTCATTAAAGCCGCCTATCATCTCAACAAGCGGCCGGCCCGCCCCGTCATTCAGCAAAATCCGGTTCCTTGGCTTCACTACAGCGGCCGCGGGCTAAGGCAACGCCATGCCGCGGCCAATGCCGCCGGGAGTCCCGCTATAAAGGAAGGGGCCGTCGGGACCTGGAGGGACTGGTCCCGACGGCCGTGGGAAGGTGCCCGTCAAGTAATCAACGGGCATGCAAATAGAGCGGGCCTTAAGGGTCAAGCGCTATTGCGCTTAAAGCCCCTAATCAGCCTGACGGCGCAGGAAGGTGGGGACGTCCAGATCGGCCGCTTCCCTGGCTTTGTAGCTATTGGCCTTGTTGACGCGGGCCGTCTGTTCGCTTCTGCCCACGTTACGCCGGAAACGAGGCAAGTCCATGTGATCGATAGCGCTGGGATCGATATCCGAGCCGTTGACCACACTGCGGATCTGGGCTCTTTGCTCCCTGGCGTTGCCTATGCCTGTGGCGATGACCGTCACTCGCATTTCGTCGCTCATGCTATCGTCGATAACCGTGCCCCAGAAAATGTTGGCATCTTCGTGGGCGGCTTCCTGGATGAAGGTGCTGGCTTCACTCACTTCATCGATGGTCATATCGCTGGAAGCGGTGATGTTGACCAGGACCCCGCGGGCGCCGTCTATGCTGATGTCCTCCAAGAGCGGGTTGGAGATGGCCTTTTGAGCGGCCTGCAGGGCGCGTTCGTCTCCGCTGGCCTCGCCGGTCCCCATGAGCGCCACGCCCATTTCGCTCATCACGGTGCGGACGTCGGCGAAGTCCAGGTTGATGAGGCCGGGGTGGATGATGAGATCGCTGATGCCGCGCACGGCATAGAGCAAGACCTCATCGGCCCTTTTGAGCATTTCAGTGAACTTGGCGTTCTTGGGAGCCAGGCTCCTGAGGCGGGTGTTGGGGATCACGATCAGCGTGTCCACCACCTTTTTCAATTCGATCACGCCCTCATCGGCCTGCTGCATCCGCCGGCGGCCCTCGAAATCAAAGGGCTTGGTCACGATGGCCACGGTGAGCGCGCCGCACTCTTTGGCCACCTCGGCGATAACCGGGGCTCCGCCGGTGCCGGTGCCGCCTCCCAGGCCGGAGGTGATAAACACCATGTCGCTCCCGGTCAGAAGCTCCTTGATCTTGTCCCGGTCCTCCAGGGCGGCCTGACGTCCCACCTCCGGATCGGCGCCGGCGCCCAGGCCTCTAGTTAGGTTCTTGCCCACCTGGAGTTGCACCCGGGCCCGGCTCTTTTCCAAGGCCTGCAGATCGGTGTTGGCGGCGATGAACTCAACACCCTTCAATCCGGCCTCGATCATGGTGTTGAGCGCGTTGTTGCCGCCGCCGCCCACGCCCACCACTCTCAGTTTGGCTCCTGCGTTCAAGTTGTCCATCATTTCAATCTCTAGCGGTGCCATTGCGACCCTCCTTCGAATGGCGGGTTATACGATATCCTTGAACCACCTACGCATGCGGTTGGTGATCCGGTTAAATATATTCACGTCTCTAATCCGAAACTTATTCTCCGGTTGATTCCTGGCCCCGTAGACCACCAGCCCCACCGCGGTGGCGTACATGGGGTTGTTCACCACGTCCGCCAAGCCGCCCACGTTTTGGGGGTATCCCAAACGGGAGGGGCAATTGAAAATCTGCTCGGCCATATCGACCAAGCCTTCCAGCAGGGCCGAGCCTCCGGTCAAAACGACTCCGCTGACCACTTGCTCCATGAAACCGCTGCTTTCGATCTCCGACCGGATAAGGCTCAAGAGCTCTTCCACTCTGGGCTCCAGAATCTCGCCCAATATCTGGCGCTTGACCCGCCTTGGCGAGCGGCCGCCCACGCTGGGCACTTCCAGGCCCTCGTCTTTTGAAATCAGCGAGGCCAGCGCGCAGCCATAGCGCTTTTTTATCTTCTCGGCCTCGCTCATGGGGGTGCGCAGACCAACCGCCAGGTCGGTGGTCAGGTTGATACCGCCCAGGGCCACCACGGCGGTGTGCTTGATGGCCTCGCCGCTGAAGATGGCCAAATCCGTGGTTCCGCCGCCGAAATCCAAAAGCGCGGCTCCCAGATTGCGCTCCTCGGGAGTGAGCACCGCCTCGCCGCTGGCCAGGGATTGCAGCACGATGTCGGCCACGTCCAAGCCCGCCGTGTTGCAGCATTTGATGAGATTATGCGCCGAGGCCACCGCCCCGGTCACGATGTGCACCCTGGCTTCCAGGCGCACGCCGCTCATGCCCACGGGGTCCTGGATGCCGTCCTGGCCGTCCAAAATGAACTCCTGGGGCAGGACATGGACCACCTCGCGGTCGGTGGGAATGGCCACTGCGCAGGCCGCGTCCACCACGCGCTCAACGTCGCGCTTGGTCACTTCACGGCCCTTGATGGCGATGACCCCGTGGGAATTGAATCCCTTGATATGGCCGCCCGCTATGCCGGTGATGACATTGTTGATCTCGCAGCCGGCCATCAGCTCGGCCTCCTCCACCGCCTTCTTGATGCTGAGGACCGTGGTCTCGATATTGACCACCACCCCCTTGCGCAGGCCGTCGGAGGGATGGCTTCCCATGCCCACCACGTCGACCTTGCCTCCGCGCACCTCGCCCACCACGGCGCATATCTTGGTGGTGCCGATGTCCAGGCCTACAATGATTTCGCCTCGAGAACTCATGCCGTTTCCTCCGCCAGGCGCACCACCACGCGCCGCTCCGCATCCAAGTCGATCAGCACGGCCCGGTTCAACTCTCCGCGTTCCTTCAGATCGGACACTATGCGTTCCAGCCGAGCCAGGCGCTTACTGAAATCCTCAAAGCCAAAATGAACCGTGGCGTCCAAATCGTTCCAAACCAGGCTCAAACCGCTCACCCGATCCAAATGCAATTCACTTAGCCTGCCGCCCGCTCCCTTGTCACCGGCGGGCAAGGCTTGCCACAGCTTGCGGGCCGATTCCAGCAGCTCAACCATCTCGTCATCCGGGCTGACCAGATCCGCCAGGCTCAAGCCCGTGAGCACCGCCAAATCAGGCGCGATCTCGCTGCCCAAGAGGGCGAAGGAACGGAATTTGTCGTCCAGGTAGTAGAAGCGGCCTTCCACCAAAGCCACCATCTCCGGACGGCGCTCGCTGATGGCAATGCTCACGGTGCCCGGCAAGGTCCGCTCCACCTTGGCCTGGCTAACCCAAGGATGCCTGAGCAGCTTTTTTTCCACCTTCCCCACATTCAGCGCCAACAAGTTGCTGCTGCTGCCTACTCCGGCTGCCCGCAGCACATCAAAACGGCTTAAGTGCTCGACGCCGGTGACATTGGCCGCGCTCACTTCAAAAGCCGGCAGCGTTATCAGAAACGCCCACCCTGCCAAGAGTCCCAAGCCCACCCCGGCAAACAGGCCGGCGAGTCCCAACAGCCGCCCGCTCAGGCGTA
>CAZDRW010000106.1:0-9120 GCA_964507555.1 uncultured Desulfarculaceae bacterium | reverse complement strand
CATGGTGGCAGCCAAGTCTATATGGGAATAAAACGCGTCGGTATAGACCGGCTCAGGGAAGAGTTCCGGGTTGGAGATGGTAAGCGGCAGGTGAATGATCTCTTCGTAGGCCCCGTATGATTTCTCCCGGAGGCCGTGCGATAGGCCGTACTCCCCATGATCGGCGCTTCGGATGATGATGGTGTCGCGGGTGAGACCGGCCGCGTCCATGGCGTCCAAGATGGTCTGGATGTGGTGGTCCACCACGGTGTGTAGATAGGCGTAGAAGTTCACGTAACGCAGTTCGGCTACATAGTCCATGGGCCCTTCGTCATGCAAATAATCGTAATACAACCTTTGGATGCTGGGTTTGGTGGAAAGGTCGTCCGCGAAGTTGGGCGGAAGGCTTACCCCTAAGTTCTCGAAATCCGCTGGATCGTAACCACCATCGTTCCAGCCGTTTGGGAAATAGACTATGTCGTGTGGGTTGACCATAGATATGAAAAGGCAAAACGGCCGGCGGTCCTGCGGAGGCGTAGCGCCCAACTGGCGGATATAGTCCAGCGCGCTCTGGCCCAGGCCCTGGGTCTGGTTGGCGTCGCCCGGCGTCACACCCTGCACGTAGCGGCCGTCGTTATTGGCGAAGCCTCCGCCCATGGTGGCCCTGGCTAACGGGTTGTTACCCACGTTGTTGCCGGCCTCGGGCGGGTTCCACTGGTTCAGACCATAGTTATTTTCCATGGCGGCGATATCCGCCGCGGTCCAGACTTCGTTGTAGGGGGGGCCGCCCTGAAACCCCACCGGATAACTCAAATGCCATTTACCCTTCCAAACCACCTCGTAGCCGGCCTGGTCAGCCAGCCATGAACCGATGTTGGGCAGGATGGACTTGTTGGGTAGGCCGCCGGGAAAGTCCAGGGCAGGCACCTTGTTGATGTTGGCGTATTGGCCGGTGAGCAGACAGGCCCGGCTGGGGGAACATTGGGAGGCCGGGCAATAGGCGCGGTTGAAGGTGAGCCCGTTACTGCGCAGGCGGTCCCAAGCGGGAAGCTGCTTGGCGGCAAAGCCTTGCGGCCAGTGCATGGGATAGCGCTCCTGGTCGGTTAAAAGCACCAGGAAGTTGGGCCGATTGCTAATGTCAGCCTGACTGGAGCCGGCAAGGAACCCCAAGGACGTGGATGCGCCCATGGCTGCTAAATACTTGAGGAATTCACGTCTATTCATACCTGCCTGCTCCAGATAACGCTTAGTGGATTCGCCTCCGTTCCGCGCATTGCCCGACCGCGCTTAATTTCAGGCTAGCAGGTTTTCATATGAAGGCAAGGTGGTTTTAAACTCAACCTAAGCGAAAACATTTTACATAACTTAATCTTACCTGTGGGTAACGCGGTACCCTAGCGTAACTATTTTAGCCATATTCGTTCCCCTCCGTATGCGAAAAATAAATAAAGCTACCATCCGGTGGTATTAATCCAGTTAAAACATACCTCAAGGTATTTAAATCATAGTTCCGCGCAGAGGCTTTCCCGGGGTAATAGAATAATAATCTCATAAAAACACATAGTTAACGTCTTGGCACCAGCTTTGCGTTACTAAATAAAGTTTTGGGCAAATCCTGCGCTCGAGCTACCAGGGGGTAGGGCATCGTTTGAGCGGCGGTGGTAAGGCCTGGAAGATACGATCATTTTTGGAGTAGGGAAGGAGTATCGCCATGCAAGGCATCAATACAGGCGACACCGCCTGGATCCTGGTTTGTTGTTCCTTGGTTCTGCTGATGACCCCCGGCTTGGCCTTTTTCTACGGGGGCATGGTGCGCAAGAAGAATCTTCTCAGCACCCTCACCCTTTCATACGTCTTTATGGCGCTCATCGGGGTGCAGTGGCTTCTGTATGGCTACTCCCTCGCCTTTGGACATGACATCGGGGGCTTTATCGGGGGGCTCAACTACCTGGGCTTCAATAACGTGGGCATCACGCCCAGCCCGGACTATGCCTCTACCATCCCCCACCAGGTTTTCGCCTCCTTTCAAATGATGTTCGCGGTCATCACCCCGGCGCTCATCACCGGGGCCTTTGTGGAGAGGGTGCGCTTCAAGAGCTTCCTCTTGTTCAGCCTCCTCTGGGCCACCCTGGTCTATGACCCCCTGTGCCACTGGGTCTGGGGCAAGGGCGGCTGGTTGGCGGTCAGGGGCCTGTTGGACTTTGCCGGGGGCACGGTGGTGCATATCTCGGCCGGGTTCTCGGCCTTGGCTTTCGCCATGGTTATCGGCCCCAGAAGGGGCTTTCCCAAGGTTCCCATGGAGCCCAACAACATCCCCTACACGGTGTTGGGCACCGGGCTATTGTGGGTGGGCTGGTTCGGCTTCAACGCCGGTTCGGCGCTCTCGGCCAACGGGGTGGCGGGCGGCGCGCTACTAGCCACCAACACCTCGGCCGCGGGCGCGGCTCTGGTCTGGATTCTTCTCTCCTGGCTGGACGGCCGCCCCAGCCTCTTGGGCATGGTCACCGGCATGGTGGTGGGCCTGGCCGCGGTGACCCCGGCCTCGGGATTCGTCACCCCCTTAGCCGCCTTGTTCATCGGCATGGTGGCCGCTCCCATCTCCTACTACGCCATCCGCTTCCGCATCAACCGGCAGTTGGACGAGTCCCTGGATGTCTGGGCCTGCCACGGCCTGGCCAGCACCTGGGGCATGATCGCCACCGGGCTCTTCGCCACCACCGCCGCCAATCCGGGCGGGGCCAACGGGCTCTTCTACGGCAACGCCGCCCAACTGCCCATCCAGCTTTTGGGCGTAGTGGTTACCATGGTCTTCGCCTTTGGGGTAACCTATATATTAGCCAAGGTCCTTGACATGAGCATCGGGCTCCGGGTCAATCATATGGAAGAGGAAGTGGGGCTTGATATCAGCGGCCACGGTGAGAGAGCCTATTCCTAGGGCAAGCCAGGAGGTGTGAAAATGTTGAAAAAGATCGAAGCCATTATCCGTGAGGACAAGCTTAACGATATAAAGGACGCGCTCAGCGAGGTCGGCATCAAGGGCATGAACATCAGCGAGGTGCGCGGCCGGGGACGCCAGGGGGGCATCACCCTTTCGGGCCGCTCGGGCACCTACCAGGTGGACCTTTTGCCCAAGCTCCAGCTGAACATAATCCTCTCCGAACACAACGTGGACAAGACCGTGGAGGCCATCGTGCAGGCCGGAAGCACCGGCCGGGCCGGCGACGGGCTCATCTTCATCTACCCGGTGGAAGAGGTGATTCGCATCCGCACCGGCGAGCGCGGCCACGACGCGGTGATGTATCCCGGCGATATAGACGAAAAGGCGAAAAAAAAATAGCCAAAGCTTTTTGACCGCCATACCATGAACCGGCGCCGGGGCGATTGCTCCGGCGCCGGTTTTTTGGGGGAAGGTGGTAATTACGGTTCTAAATCCCACCACCAGGCCGACTAAGGACCACGCAGGGGGGCTCAGTCATTAGCTCCCGGGCCGCTTCTCCTTGGCTTTAAGCCCGCCTTTTTGGCTCAAGACCAAAGGAAACAGGGCACCGGCCCTTGACAACGCTTGCCTATTTGGTTATATTGCCAAATAGGCATATGGAGGTGTGTATGGATAGCAAGACCCAAGCCCGCTACGAAGCGCGGGCCCGCATATTAAAAGCCCTGGCCCATCCCAGCCGGCTCTGCCTGGTGGACCGGCTCTCCCGCGACGAATGCTCGGTGGCCGAGTTGACCGAGGCGGTGGGCGCGGACATGTCCACTGTTTCCAAGCACCTGAGCCTACTCAAATCCGCCGGCCTGGTGCTGGACGACAAGCGCGGCAACCAGGTTTTCTACCGCCTGGCCGCGCCCTGCGTGCTGGACTTCTTTTCCTGCATCGAGTCGGTGCTGCAAAGCCAGGTACAGACCCAAATCGACCTGATCAGCGACATGGCCGCCCAAGGCGGCAAGGGGAGATGATCCCTTGAAAGAGCGCAGCAAGCTATTCGTCATAGCGCTGGCCTTTGCGGCGGCCTATTTCATCCCCTGGGATGACGCCATAGTGCGCCGCTCGGGCCTGGAAGCGTTCATGATGCTGCAGGAGTACGCGCGCGAGCACGTGCTCACCTGCCTGATTCCCGCCTTTTTCATCGCCGGCGCCATCGGCGTGTTCGTGAGCCAGGCCGCGGTGCTGCGCTATTTCGGCGCAGGCGCCAAAAAGGTTCTCTCCTACTCGGTGGCCTCGGTGTCGGGCTCGGTGCTGGCGGTGTGCTCCTGTACGGTGCTGCCGCTATTCGCGGGCATCTACACCCGCGGCGCGGGCATCGGCCCGGCCACGGCGTTCCTATATTCAGGCCCGGCCATCAACGTGTTGGCCATCGTGCTCACCGCCCGCATCTTGGGTTGGCAACTGGGCCTGGCCCGGGCTCTTGGAGCGGTGCTGTTTGCCATAATCACTGGCCTTCTCATGGCCTTCATCTTCCGCAAGGACGACGCGGCCCGGGCCAAGGGCGAGATCTATTTGCCAGAGGAAGAGGCCGGCGGCCGTTCCTTGGGGCAAGAGGCCTTGTTCATGTTGGTCATGGTGCTGATCCTGGTTTTCGCGGCCTTTGCCCGGCCGGCTCAGGGCGAGGCCGGTTTATGGGCCGCCTTGTTCCAGGCCAAGTGGTACATCACCGCGCTGCTTTTGGCGGTGCTGGGCGTCATGCTCTGGCGCTGGTTTAAAAAGGACGAGCTAACCGAATGGGTGGATTCCACCTGGGGCTTCATGAAGCAGATCTTCCCGCTCTTGGGCGCGGGCGTGTTGGTGGCCGGTTTCATGCTGGGCCGGCCGGGCCACGCCGCCCTAATCCCGGAACAGTGGATTCAGGCCGCTCTGGGCGGGAACTCCCTGTGGGCCAACCTGTTCGCCTCGGTGGCCGGCGCGCTCATGTATTTCGCCACCCTCACCGAGATACCCATCCTGCAAGGGCTTTTGGGCGCGGGCATGGGCAAGGGGCCCGCGCTGGCCCTGCTTTTGGCGGGCCCGGCCTTAAGCCTGCCCAACATGCTGGTGATCGGCGGGATCATGGGCTGGAAGAAGACCGCGGTGTTTTGCTCCATCATCGTGGTCATGTCCACCATTGCCGGGCTGGTTTATGGTTCGTTTTTCGCCTGAGCCTAGGTAGCAATGATGGCTGATAACCTAAAACCAACGAGAAGTGATGGTATGAAAAACAAGGGAATTATCGGCTTGCTGGGTCTGGCCGGCTTCGTGGTCATGGCTGACAACTGGGTGGTTTCGCCCATCCTTCCGGCCATCGCTAACAACCTTGGCATAGATATCTCCAGTGCCGGCCTCCTGATTTCGGCCTATATGGTCCCCTTCGGGCTTTTTCAGTTGGTGTTCGGTCCCTTGGCCGACCGCTACGGCAAAAAGCAGGTGGTAACCTTCTCCATGATAGTCTTCACCGTGGCCACGGGCCTGTGCGCCCTAGGAATGGGACTCAAGGATCTAGCCCTCTATCGGGCGCTGACCGGCGTGTTCGCCGCTTCGGTCATGCCCATTTCCCTGGCCTTGATTGGCGACTTGTTTCCCATTGAAAAGCGCCAGGGGGCCATCGGCTCATTTATGGGCATTTCTTTTCTCGGTCAGGGGCTCAGCATGGCCATCGGCGGAGTCATCGCCTATTTCCTGAGTTGGCGCGGCGTGTTCGCCTTATACGCCCTGTTTTCGGTCATCCCCACCCTGGCTCTGATCAAGGCCTATGGCTCGCTTCCCTCGACCAAGAACCCCCAGGCCAGATTCCTGGCGCCCTACCGCAAGCTGCTGTCCGACCGCAGGAGCCTCAATACTTATCTGCTGGTGCTCCTGGAGGGAGTTTTTATTATCGGCAGCTTCTCCTATCTGGGCGCCTACATTGAAGCGGTCTACCACTTCAACTACCTCTACATCGGCCTGATTATGACCGCCTTCGGCTTGGCCTCGGTGATCGGCGGCAAGCTGAGCGGCAAACTGGTGCAAGCCATCGGGCCCAGGCATATGCTCACCCTGGGGTTATTGGCGGCCACGGCCGCCGACCTGTTGCTGGCCTGTTGCGGCGGGTGGTTGGGTTCGCTATTGATCGCGGTGGCCCTCCTGGGTTTCGGTTTCATCTTCACCCATTCCACCCTGCTCACTCGGGCCACCGAGTTCGCCCATAAGGCGCGCGGCTCAGCCATGTCCCTGGTGGCTTTCTGCTTCATGGGCGGCGGCGGGCTTGGCACCGCCCTGGGCGGCGGCCTGATCGCTCACTGGGGGTTGCATGATCTCTTCTATGTCTTCGGAACCGCGCTCTTGTTCACCTGGATGTTGAGCTTCGCCCTCATACGGCACCACATAATCGAAAAAAACGAATTGGCCATCGAGGTTGCGGAATGATCCGGGGCTAAGCGGTGAGGAATATCTCATGGACGACATCAAGAAGATAAACGTGGGCGGGATTCCAATCGGAGTCAGGGAGATCGACCAGGTCATCGCCGAGCTGGAGGCGGAGTTTTCCGACCGGCCCGACTCGGAGGTGGCCGCTGAAATGCTGGCCCGCCTGGAAACCCGCAACTACATCGCCGCCTCGGCCCGGGACGACTATGCGGCCGCCTTTGTGCGCGAGTTTCGCAAGGCGCTGGGTCAGCCATATGAAGCGGAGGCCGGCGGAAGTTTGGAGGTTCAGATCATCGGGCCGGGCTGTCCCCGTTGCGACCAATTGTTCGAACGGGTTGTAAAGGTGATGACCGAACTCAATCTGGCGGCCGCTATGGAGAAAGTCAAGGACGCCAAGGCCATTGCGGCCACCGGTGTCTTGGTCACCCCGGGCCTGTGCATTAACGGCAAGGTGGTTTCGTCGGGACAGGTTCCCAGTGAAGCCAAATTGAAGGAATTGATCAACAACGCCCGCGACTAGAGGGTCGCGCTAGGAGCTGTGATGGAAATCAAGGTGTTGGGGCCTGGTTGCGCCAAGTGCAAAAAGACCGAGGAGATCGTGCGGGAAGCCCTGGCCGAGGCCGGGGTGGAGGCGTCGGTGGATAAGGTCACCGGCATGATGGATATCGCCGCTTTCGGCGTTATGGGTACCCCGGCGGTGGTTATCGACGGCCAGGTAAAGTGCGTGGGTAAGGTGCCCAGCAAGGAACAGGTCAAGGGCTGGCTGCAAGGCTAGTTACAGCGCTTTCCGCTGCTGGGTGGGGAGCTTTGTAACCAAATTGTCTAGGTTATACATGGGATAAGTGGGGTAAGTATTTTAGAATTAGACACTGGTAGGGGGTAGTGGAAATGACAAAAAACAGCTGCGCCGGAAGCGGCGATGTGATGCTTTTGGCCTGCTCGGGGGCCTCCAACGTGGGGCAGCTCGCCAACCAAGCCGCCCTGGAACTGACCCAGGAAGGCCTGGGCAAGATGTTCTGCCTGGCGGGTGTTGGCGGCAAGCTTTCCGGCTTTGTGAAGTCGGCCAAAGAAGCGCCGGCCTTGGTGGTGATGGACGGCTGCGAGGTTGGTTGCGCCAAGGCCATCTTTCAAGAGGCCGGCTTGCCGCTCAGGGGATATTTGGTGCTCACCGATCTGGGCATAGCTAAAAACAAGAACTTTATTTTGAAGAAGGATGAGTTGGACCAAGTGAAAGAAGCGGCCCGCAAGGCCGCTGACGGCCAGGGGCAGGTTGGCATCCCGCACGCTGGGGCCTGTTGCTCTTGCGCCTAACTTGTGGAAGGAGGGGGTCATGCTTCTGCAAAGCTATCGCAAGGAAATATTCCGGCCGGAGTGCAATCCCGGCTTTGAATCCCTGCATTGCTTCGCCCATTTGGAGCAGGACGTGGGGGAAGTGCTGCCCTTTTTGAACGCCGAGCTTGGCGGTTTTGAATATGTCGAGGAGCCGCCCAGCGTCACTTTCCGTTCCCAGGGTAAGATCATCACCGTGCATCCCAAGATGATCGCGGTGAACGCGCTCAAGGACGAGGCCGAGGCGGATAAGATCCTGGAGTGGCTGAAGCGCGAGATAAACCAGGCTTGGGAAAAACGTGAGAGCATCGAGCCCAGCTATTCCAGCGCGCCCCGGCCCCAGGTCTTCGAAATCTTGAAGATGCTGCCCAGGACTAATTGCAAACAGTGCGGCCAGGTGACCTGCATGGTGTTCGCGGCCCAGGCCGCCGAGGGCGGGCGGGGAGCCGAGGGTTGCCCTGAATTGGATGAAATCCAAGCAGCCAAATTGAGCGAGTACTTGAGCAGGTTTTTTAAGGAATAAGTTTGCGTCGCAGGTAAGCGCCTGGCCAGGCGCCTTGGGATTTTCAGAAGCTGAGAGGACAACATGAGCCAGACCAAGAAGCGCATATTGTATCTCTGCACCGGCAACTCATGCCGCAGCCAGATGGCCGAAGGTTTCACCAACGCCTTGCGCGGGGACGAGTTCGAGGCCATGAGCGCCGGAGTCGCGCCCAAGAAAGTGGACCTCCGCGCGGTGAAGGTCATGGCCGAAGAGGGCATAGACATCAGCGGCCAGGGCAGCAAGGACGTGGAGCAATTCATCGGTCAGCCCTGGGATTGGGTGGTGACCCTATGCGATAATGCCCGGGAGTCCTGCCCACTTTTTCCGGGGCCGGTGCCAAGGGTTCACCGCGGGTTCGCCGATCCACCCCATCTGGCCGAGGGCGCGGCCAGCGAGGATGAAGCGCTGGAGCACTTTCGCAAGGTACGCGATCAGATCAAAGCGTTCGTATTGAATTTGTCAGGGAGTCTGGAGGGGCAATCATGAGTCAGGTCGTGAACCAGGACATGAGCCAGGGTGTGGCGGGACGCTTGAGTTTTCTGGACCGGTTCCTGACCCTCTGGATATTTTTGGCCATGCTGGTGGGCGTGGGCTGGGGCTGGATGTTTCCGGGCGTGAAAAACTTCATCAATTATTTTTCGGTAGGCACCACCAACCTGCCCATCGCCATCGGCCTTATCCTCATGATGTACCCGCCCTTGGCCAAGGTGAAGTACGAGCAGTTGGGCCAGGTGTTCCGTAACTTCAAGGTGCTGGCCCTGTCCCTGGTGCAGAACTGGGTGATCGGCCCCATCCTCATGTTCGTGCTGGCCGTGGGCTTTCTTTCCGGCCACTTTGAATACATGGTGGGGCTGATTCTCATCGGGCTGGCCCGTTGCATTGCCATGGTCAT
>CAZDRW010000105.1:0-9145 GCA_964507555.1 uncultured Desulfarculaceae bacterium | reverse complement strand
CAGTGGATTCAGTTTTTTCATGAGGTCAATGACTGGGTCAATCAGAACTGGCCGGGAACCAAGCCCATCGTCACCATCAGCGAACGGGACGGGGTCTGGGAAGACACCGGTGGCGACTGCGGAACCTATCTGAAGGCCAATCTGCCCGCCAAGCTGCCCATCTTTGCCAACATCTATCCATTCTGGGCGGACATCACCGCGGCCGAGGCTATTGGCGGGTCGAACTCGGAGTCGCTGGACCAGAAGTGGGACCGTCTGACCTCGGCGCTCACCGGCCGAGGGATCATCATCGGCGAGACCGGCTGGCCCACCGGAGGGAGTCCCGGCACCGATCCGGTCACGGTCACGCCCAGCGAAGCGGACTCGGTCACCTATTGGAAATATGTCTACCAGACCTTCCTGGCCACCAGCAATCCCAACCTCACTTTGTTCGCCTTTTCGGCCTTTGACGAGCCGCTCAAACCATCCGAAGGCGGCTCACCCGACCTGGCCCACTTTTGGGGAATGTACGATGATGTGCGGGGCGGCAAACCGAATATGACCTTTCCCAAGACGATCACGGTCACGCCCCAGCCCGCCGTGGGAGCCAATGTCAACGTCGTATTGGCGGGCAGCCTCTATACCCCGGTCAAGACCCAGATAACCATCAACAATGGGAGCAGGACCTACAGCTATGCCCAGTGGTTCGCCAACAGCGAAGGCACGGCCGGCTATCCCTGGTTTGATTACAACACCGTGGTGACCCTCAACCTGCCGGCGGCCGGCCACTATGCGGCCACAAGCTGCTCCAACAAGCTGACCGGCGGTCACGGCATCGGCCAGGCAAGCAGCCTCAACCTGCAATGGAGCGGCCCTATCAACCACAACGACCCCTGCACCATGATCACCTGGGCCCAAAACGGCATCTGGCTCCCCTAAGGAATCCAACATTAAAAAATCTGCGAACACGGCCATTAAGGCCGGGTTCGCTTTTGCTAAGAGCGTTCCTGACGCCATTTTTAGGCCAGCGCCGGTTCTTACGGGTCGGCCCAACTCCAGGGCGGCGGCTTGGCCGGGAGATTTGCCCTGGCAATCAAGCCTTGACATCCGCAATAATAAAAACCTGACGGCCTGCCATGGATTTACCATGATGGTTTTTAATCAATACCAGCCCGGCTACGGACGGCTGGGGATGGGGAGGAAGCATAAGCCATGCCGGCACTCAAGCTGATCTTCGCCGGGGTGGTTTTTCTCACCGGCCTGGCCGGGGGGCTGGCGGCCCTGCGTTTGGGCCGCTCCTCCTCGGGCCAACGCTGGTTTTCCCTGGGCAGCGCCCTGGCCGGCGGCGTGTTTCTGGGCGCGGGCCTGCTCCACCTCCTGCCCGACGCGGCCCAGGGGTTGGGCGGCTACATCAAAGGCCAGAACTACCCCTTGGCCTTTGCCCTGTGCGCTGTGGGCTTTCTGGCGGTGCTCCTCTTGGAGAAGGTGATCTGCGCGGGCTGGGAAACCGCTCCGGGCACAAACGCGGCGGCCGGGCCCATGGCTTTTCTTTTAACCGCGGTGCTCTCCTTTCATTCCATGCTGGCCGGACTGGCCCTGGGCGCGGAAGCCACCCTCACCGGCTCCTTGGCCATCTTTTTCGCCATCGTGGCTCACAAGGGTTCGGCCGGGTTCGCCTTGGGGGTGGACTTGGAGCGGGCCGGGGCCGCAGGCTCCCGGCGCTGGGGGCTCTTGATCCTGTTCTGCCTCTCCACGCCGTTTGGCATCATGGCCGGCGCCGGCCTGGCGGCGCTGGCCAGCGGGCCTTCCGGCCGTCTGGCGGAGGCGGTGTTCGACAGCCTGGCCGCGGGCACCTTCCTTTATATAGCGGTGCTGGACATCATCCAGGAGGAGTTCTTCCAGCCCAGCGACCGCTGGCTCAAGTTCCTGCTCCTGGTGGCGGGCCTGGTGGGCATGGCGCTGTTGGCCTTGTGGCTCTGATCCCGCCTCGGCTCTAAAGACTGCACCTGAAAACAAAGTCATACCTGCAAACGGAGCAAGGGGCGCGCGCAGCTTCCGGCAGGCTGGCAGGGTTCAGTGACCTCGCTTGACCGGCGATGATCAGGCCCGTCCTTGGCATGGCATCAATCTCGGTCATTTATTGACTTGGGACTCCACATAAGCCTAGTATTTAATTACACGCATTGAGGGGGAAATCCCGGGATAGAAGGACCCAAGGCTGGTAAGAAAAGCCTTGGGGTGAGCGAGTCTAGAGCTCACCGCCGTTCCCTGACGGCGGCCATCAGATTCCATGCGTATCCACCGCGCATAAATCCTGCCTAGCGCCGTGAGACCGGTATTGCCCAAACCATAACCCCAACCAGGAAACAAAACATGTCAGGCAATGATATTTCGCGCGATCAGGAAAAGTCCCTGGAGCGGCTCAGCCCGTTTCAACTCAAGAACCGCTTGATAGAGCTTGCCAGCACCGATCACGAGCGCATGATGCTGAACGCGGGCCGGGGCAATCCCAATTGGACCGCCATTGCCCCGCGCCAGGCTTTCTTCAGCTTGGGACGTTTCGCGGTGAGCGAATCCAACCGCACCTTCACCCTGCAAGGCATGGGCGGGCACGTGGAGGCCCAGGGCATGCTGGCCCGCTTTGAAAAAATGCTGGGCGACGAACCCGCCGACCCCGGCCTGACCTTTATAAGGCGATCCCTGGATTACGTTAAAGCGGAACTGGGCCTGGACTCGGAGGGCTTTTTGGCCGAGCTGTGCGACGGCATCATCGGCAGCCACTATCCCACCCCGGACCGAATGCTGAGCCAATTGGAAAAGGTGGTGCACAAATATTTGCAAGAGGAGATGTGCGCCGGCAATCCGCCCCAGGGCCGCTTTGATCTATTCGCCACCGAGGGCGGCACTGCCGCCATGTGCTACATCTTCAACAGCCTCGCCGAAAACAAGCTCTTGCATCCCGGCGACAAGATCGCCCTGGGTACCCCCATCTTCACGCCCTATCTGGAGATCCCTCACCTCAACGATTACGAACTGCTGGAGGTGGAGGTGATGGGCGACGAACACAACGATTGGCAAGTGCCCTTTTCAGAACTGGATAAGTTGGCGGATCCTGCGGTGAAGGCCTTTTTCCTGGTCAACCCCAGCAACCCCGGCTCCAGCGCCATGCAAAAGGAGAGCCTGGATTATTTGGGCAAGCTGGTCAAGGAAAAGCGCCAGGACCTCATCATCCTCACCGACGACGTGTACGGCACCTTTGTGAACGGTTTCCATTCCTTCATGGCCGTGGCGCCCTATAACACCATTTGCGTGTACTCGTTCTCCAAGTACTTCGGAGCCACCGGCTGGCGCTTGGGGGTGATCGCCATTCATGAGGACAATGTGTTCGACAAGGCAATCGCCGCCCTGGACAAGGCCGACAAAGACGCGCTCAGCCAGCGTTACGGCAGCGTGACCCTGGACGTATCTTCGGTGAAGCTCATCGACCGCATGGTGGCCGATAGCCGGGCCGTGGCCCTGAATCACACCGCCGGGGTCTCCACTCCCCAGCAGGTGCAGATGGCGCTTTTCTCCCTGATGGAGCTCTTGGACAAGGAACGCGCCTACAAGAAAATCGCCCAGCAAATCGTGGGCCAGCGTTTCGACGATCTCTATAAGTCGGTGGAGGTGGAATACCAGCCCAATCCCAATGACGCCCATTACTACACCACCATCGACGTGCTGGAGATCGCGCGGGCCAAGTTCGGCGTTGAGTTCGCGGCCTGGATGAAAGGAAACTTCGAGCCGGTGGACTTTGTGCTGCGCCTGGCCGAGGAGCGCCAGGTGGTGCTCTTGCCAGGCGGGGGGTTCGACGCCCCGGACTGGACCGTGCGGGTGAGCCTGGCCAATTTGGACGACGAGGCCTATGTGAACATCGGCCATGAGATCAAGAGTCTGGTGCAGGAGTATTTTGAAAAGTGGAAGGCCTCGGCCAAGTAGCCCCCCTGGAGTTAAGCATGAACGAGTTGGTTGAATTTCTGCGTCACAACGAAGTGGTGCTCTTGTTTCTGGTGATGGCGCTGGGCTACATCCTGGGGCATATCAAGATCGGCTGGTTCAGCCTGGGCACCATCGCCGGGTCCTTGATCGTGGGCCTCGTTATCGGCATGGCCAAGTTCGACTTATCGCCCATTATCAAAAGCGTGGGCTTCGGCGTGTTCATCTACGCGGTGGGCCTGCGGGTGGGGCCCCAGTTCTTCGATGGCATGAAAAAGGACGGGCTCAAGCTGGTTACCATGTCCCTGGTGGCCTGCTTCACCGGCTTTTTGGCGGTGTGGGCGATGTCGGATTGGCTGGGCTTCCAGCTGGGCTTCGCGCCCGGCATCCTGGCCGGCGCCATGACCAACACCGCCACCATGGGCGCGGCCGAGGGCGCCATCAGCGGTGGCTCGGTGAGTCTACCCCAGGGCATCACCGCCGAGATGGCCATGGGCAGCGTGGCGGTGGCCTACGCCATCACCTATCTTTTCGGCACCGTGGGCCGCATCGTGCTGTTCAAGATGCTGCCTCGGCTCTTCGGCTTTGATCTGGCCGTTGAGGCCAAAAAGCTGGAAGCCACCATGAGCCAGGCCGGCGACCAGGATGATCCTTACAGCGATTATTTCTCCGAGTTCTCGGCTCAGGGGGTGCGCGGCTATAAGCTAACCAACGACAAGCTCACCGGCCAGCCCTTGAGCAAGCTGCAAGGCCATCTGCCCGACAACCTGATTGTCGAGCGCATCGAGCGCGACGGCCAGGTTCTGGACTTGAAGGACGACATGCAACTTGAGCACGGCGATTTGGTGGCGGTGAGCGGCCACACCTCTGATATCATCCACGGCCCGGAGGTGATCGGGCCGGAAGTGGTGGACCGCTCTCTGTTGGACATCCCCGGCGAGACCCTGGAGATCCTGGTCACCAACAAGGTCGCGGTGGGTAAGACCCTGGCTCAGGTGGGCCGGGAGGCCGGCTTCGGCTGCTATCTGAAATCAATGGTGCGCTCCGGCGTGGAGATGAAGGCGACCGCGGGACTGACCATCATGAAGGGCGATCTGTTCTTCGTGACCGGAGCCAAGAGCCACGTGGACCGGCTGACCAAGTACCTGGGCTACGGCGCCCACCGCACGGCCGTGACCGACCTCTTCACCCTGGCGGTGGGCATGGTGATCGGCAGCCTCCTGGGAGCCGTCACCGTTAAGCTGTTCGGCATCCCCGTCAGCCTGGGCTCGGCCGGCGGCCTTCTCTTGGCCGGCATCGTGATCAGCTTCCTGCGCTCACGGCATCCCACCTTCGGCAACATCCCCGGCGGGGCCCGGGCGGTGCTGGAGGACATCGGGCTCACCATCTTCATCGTGGTGGTGGGCCTGGACGCGGGCAGCAGCGTGGTGCAGGTGCTCAAGACCTCGGGGCCGGCGGTGTTTTTGGTGGGTCTGGCCGTGACCCTATCCACCGCCGTCCTTCCCTGGCTTTGGGGCATGTACGTGCTCAAGCTAAACCCGGTGATCAACATCGGCGCCTGCACCGGAGCCGGAGTCATCACCGCCGCCTTGAAGGCGGTGAGCGAGGAGGCGGGCTCATCGCTGCCCGCCCTGGGCTATCCGGTGCCTTACGCGGTGAGCACCATCGTTCTCACGGTTATGGGCTTCTTGATCCTACAGATAACCTAGCAAGGGGAATATCATGACCCTCAAAGCACTCACGGCAGCGCTGTGCCTGGCGCTTGCTCTGCTTCTGGCCGCGGCCGCCCAGGCCGCGGCCCAGCTTCCCCTGGTGGCCATCGTCACCACCGGTGGCACCATCGCCCAGAAGACTGACCCCAAGACCGGCGGCGCGGTGCCCGCGGTCTCCGGCGCTGACCTCGTCAAGGCGGTGCCCGGCCTGGCCAAGGTGGCCAGGATCAAGGTGGTGAGCGTCTGCAACATCGACTCCTCCCAGATGACCCCGGAGATATGGGCTAGGGTGAGCCGGGCGGTGGATAAGGAGCTGGCCGACCCCCAGGTGGCGGGAGCGGTGGTGACCCACGGCACCGACACCATGGCCGAGGGCGCCTTTTTCCTGGATCTCACCGTCACCAGCAAGAAACCGGTGGTTTTCGTGGGGGCCATGCGCGACGCCAGCGATATAAGCCCGGACGGGCCAGCTAATATCCTTAACGCGGTCATCCAGGCGGCTTCCCCCCAGGCCCGGGACTGGGGCGTCACCGTGACCTTGAACCAGTATGTCAACGCGGCCTGGGACGTGGTCAAGACCCAGACCACCAATGTGCAGACCTTTGATTCCGGCGAAAAGGGCTATTTGGGCTATATCCAGGGCGGACAGGTGAGGCGCTTTAGAGAGCGCGGCCCCCGGCTGACCCTGCCCCTTGCGCAGAAGCTGCCCAAGGTGGTGTTCCTGGCCACCTTTGCCGGCGACGACGGCTCTCTGCTGCGCTATGCGGTGGACAAGGGCGCCAAGGGTCTGGTGGTGGAAGGCGTGGGCGCGGGCAACGTGAACGCGGAAGTCTATATGGCCATCCAATACGCGCTGAAAAAGGGCGTGGCCGTGGTCATCACCTCCCGGGTGTTCCGCGGCGCGGTGGTGCCGGTCTACGGGGACAAGGGCGGCGGGCTGACCCTGCAGAAGGCCGGGTGCATCCTGGGCGGCGACTTGCGCGGACCCAAGGCCCGGCTGCTACTCATGCTGGCCCTGCCCCAGGTGAAGACCAATGCGGAGTTGCTGAAGTATTTCCGTTGAAGCAGGCGGAACCCGCCCTGGCGCCGGGGACCAAGAGATAATACCCTACGCCCAAAGGCGCTGATAGTTTAGTCGGAATCGTCGTCGTAGTGGGAATGCAGTACTTCAGCCGGCCCCCAACGGTATAGGTGGTAAAACTGAGCGCCGCGGTCCAGCGGCTTCAGCGGCGCCAAGGCTTCCAGGTGAAGGCCAGGCGGTTTCGGCCTGCCCCGAGTGATTACATAAAGGCATCCGCTTTGGCTTATAATGGAGCGGGCCCTATCGATATCGTCCAGCAATTCCAACCCGAAGTGCATACCGTAATCAAAAAGCGCCCCCCCGTCTTGCAAACCGACGCCCAAGATGAAATGGCCGCTAGGCAGGCATCGGCTGGCCTTGCGTACGCGCAACAAGGTCTGCCGGGGATTGAAATGGTGCAGATAGTAGCCATAGGAAAGGTTCTGCACATAATGGCCGGAAGAATAGGCAGCCTCCGCTTGGTTCCTCCAATAGGTCAAACTCCAGGCATAGGAACCAACGCAGATCGCAAACACCATCCCCAGCCATGCCCAACGCCCGGCTTTCCCCCATGACCAGGCCTTCAGGGGAGCGGACAACAAAAGGCCGGCCGCGCCAGCCCCGGGCACGGCCAGCATCAGGAAAACCCGCTGATAGGTATCGGTGCCATAAGCCCAAAGCAGCAAAAATGGCAAAACCAACAAGCTCGCCGCGGCCAGGGCTGATCCGCCTCCCTTGGCCTTTTTTTTCATCAGCAGCCAAGCGCCAAGCATCAGTGCCGGCAAAAGCAAATAGCGGCCGGTGAGGAGATGCTCCCATACCGTGGGCATAAGCGAGAAGACAATCTTCGCTTGGCTGAAAAATCCCATGACCGAGCCTTGTTTGAGAACTTGATCCCGCACCGGCAGATAGAGCAACGCCCCCAAAACCATGCCTCCAGCCACCCATGCCATGGCAGACAATACCTGGCGGCGCTTTTCCGGTTGGCGGAGCAAAGGAGTCATGGCCAACAGGACGGCGGCGCAGAAATAGACGTTGGTGGGCAGGACCCAGACCAGAGCGCCATTGGCCAAAGCCAGGCCCAATCCGGTGAACGCTTTAGGGCGATCGATAAACCTCAGCAGCAAGTCCAGCATTATTACAGTGAGCAGCAGGCATAAAGAATAGCCGCGAAGCTGGGTGGCAAAGCTTGCCACAGGCAGGGTGGTGGCCAGAACCAGGGTTGCCAGCCAGGCCGCCTCGCCAGAGAAACGCCGCAGCATGGCGCGATATAGCCAGGCCAGGGCCCCTATGGTGAAACCTAATGACAGGAGACGCAGCGCAAAGGGAGACATCACAACTTGGTGAAGGTCATGGCTGCCAATAAGCTGCAGGAAAAGATTGTTTATCACATTGTAGAAAATGTGGTTGTTGGCAAATGGGTATGCGCCGACTGTCACGGCAAGAGGCTGCACGGAAAAAAGGGTCAAGCTCACTATTTCATCGCACCACAAATCCTGGCTCAGCTGAGGCAATATGCTCAAGATGACAAAAGGCGCGGTGGCCAGGTATAGCGTAAGCACCCGGCGCCAGCCGCCGGGAGGCAATAGCCCGGCGACCAACAGGAGCCAGGTTGTCAACAGTACTGCGGCCGCCTGGGCCTGGCGTATATGGACCGCGTGGCCCAACTCCAGCATGTTGGCATAGTCCAAAGCCTGGGCCACGGGCCTGAGCGTTCCCGGCGGCAAAAGGCTGGGCTCCCGGGACCAGAACGGCCGCCAGTATAATTGCAAGACGGCGTTACCCCGGCGCTGCACATACTCCACCCAGAAGAGATGGGGGCCGGGAGCCAGCCATACGCCGGACATGCGGCGCTGCAGCGGGTGCTCGCCGTGGTTGTCCACCAGCGATTTGCCGTCCAAGAAGAGCCAGGAGTCATCATCCGAGGCGGTGCCCAGCTCATAATAGCCGGGTACTGTTATGTACAGAAGTCCGGTCAAGCGAAGGCTGTAATCATTGGCGCGCTGCGGGCTGAGGCTGGCCCCCTCCCAAGAGGTGCGCTGCTCCGCCCGCTGGTAGCTGGCCGGGCCGGCCAGTTTTGGGTTTGAGAAATATTGCAGCAAGAGGCCAGGTTGGCGGCCGGGGTCGGGGTAGAAGGATTGCCGCACCAGCCAGGAAACGCCCGGCATGAGGATCAATCCGGCCAAGAGGGCCGAGCACAACAGGAAAGAGATTCTGTTTCGTGCATACATGGCTTTGCCCTACCAAATTTATAAAGCAGAGCTCGGCAGGCATAGGTTAAGGCCGAGTTAGCAAAGGCCTGCCATCCAGTTCATTTTTGACGACCTGGCTGAACTTTGCTGACTGAGCCTTAGTCTGGAATTATAAACCTATATGGAGGCGGCCAATAGGGGGGTAAAGGAAAAAACCGGGTTCGGCG
>CAZDRW010000104.1:6022-9194 GCA_964507555.1 uncultured Desulfarculaceae bacterium | reverse complement strand
TGGGCATCCCCACCATTATCATCAACGGCGACCTCAACGACCTGCGCTGCTTTAGCGACGAGCAGGCCAAGACCAACATCGAAGCCTTTGTGGAACAGATCTTGGAGTACGCCTATTGGGCAAGCAGCAAGGAGCCTGGCCGCGGTGGCTAGTATAACCGCTGGTATAGACATTGGCGCCTCGGCCACCAAGGTCGCCATTTTGGACCGGGAGGGCTCTCTTTTGGGATCCTGCATCCGGCGCTCGGGCGTGGATTTCGCGGGTAGTGCCGAGATCGGCTTTGGGGAGGCGCTTAAACAGGCAGGCCTGGAGGCCTCCCAGGTGGGGCAGGTTTTTTCCTGCGGCTATGGCCGCAAGAACGTGGCGTTCGCCACCGACAGCCGCACTGAAATAGCCTGTCACGCGGCAGGGGCCTATCATCATTTCCCCCGCGCGCTCACGGTGGTGGATATCGGGGGACAAGACAACAAGGTCATCAAGCTTGACGAAAAGGGGGCCCGGGTTTCCTTCAAAATGAACCGCAAATGCGCCGCCGGAACCGGCGCGTTTTTGGAGGAAATGGCCTTGCGCCTGGACCTGGACTTGGCCCGTTTCAACCAGATGGCCCAAGACGCCAAGGAAGAAGCCACTTTGGGCGCATTTTGCACGGTGTTCACCGCCACCGAAGTCTTGGGCAAGATCCGGCAGGGAGTGCCGGTGGAGGCGTTGATAAGGGGCCTTTTTGCATCTGTTTTGAAAAGGGTGAGCGAAATGGACACCCTGGACAACACGGTGGTGATGACCGGGGGCGTGGTGGCCCACAACCCCTACCTGAAGCATATGTTGGCCGACAAGTTGGGCAGGGAGGTGCTTTCCCCGCCGCGGCCTCAACTGACTGGTGCCGAGGGCGCCGCGCTATTGGCCATGCGCAATAGCTAACCAGCATCGCAATGAGCCCCGGCCCAAGCTCGGGGACGCGCAGCAGCGCCGGCACAGACCGGCCATAAACGAACTAGGGAGGTATTGAGGAATGAACCGCTGGCTCACCGTTGCAGACATTCTCCGGGTTAACGCGCAGCTCTTTCCTGACAAAGAGGGAGCGGCGGACCTTTATCGCTCGCTCACCTTTAAGCAATGGAACGAGCGCTGCTGCGCTTTGGCCAACGCTTTCATGGCGCGGGGGCTTAAAAAGGGCGACCGTATAGCGATGATCGCTTACAACTGCCTAGAATGGATGGAGTTTTACGGAGCATGCGCCAAAGGCGGTTTCGTGGCGGTGCCCATCATGTTCCGGCTCACCCCCAAGGAATACTCCTACATACTGAATAACGCCGAGGTGAGCGCCTTTATCGTGGAGAAACCGTTCGCGGCCGACGTTATGGCGGCCAAAGAGGATTTCGAGACCTTGGGAGATGACCGCTATTTCTATTTTGGCGAAGGTGCGGCACCGTCCGGCTACACCCACGTGGAGGACCTCTTCAATTCCGGTTCCACTGCCGAACCTGACGTCACCGTGATCGACGAGGACACCTGGGTCATCATGTACACCTCCGGCACCACCGGCCGCCCCAAGGGTGTGGTGCGCACCCACGAATCCTTGTCCGGCAAGTACTGGACCAACATTGCGGCCATGGGCTACGACCGCGACGACCGGGGCCTTCTGGTTATGCCCATGAGCCATATCAACAGCATCTTCTATTCATTTGTCTTCACCTGCCTGGGAGCTACCTGCGTGGTCTATAACTCGGTGTCATTCGATCCCGAGCACATGATCAAGACCCTGTCTGAGTTCAGGATCACCTTTACCTCCCTGGTGCCGACCCACTACATAATGATGCTGGCGCTGCCCGAGGACGTGAAGAGCAAGTACGACGTGGATTGCGTTAAAAAGCTGCTCATCTCCTCGGCCCCGGCTCGGCGCGACCTCAAGCTGGCCATCATGGATTATTTCAAGAACAGCCAGCTCTACGAGGCCTACGGCTCCACCGAAGCCGGCTTGGTCACGCTTCTTTTGCCCAGCGAGCAGTTCGACAAGCTGGGCTCCATCGGCCGCGAGATCCCCGGCACCGACATCATCAAGCTTCTGGACGAAGACGGCAACGAGGTGCCCGTGGGCGAGGTTGGCGAACTTTATTCACGGGGTCCGGCCTTGTTTAGCGAGTATTGGAAGATGCCCGATGCGACCAAAGATGCCTTTAACGGGGATCACTTCTCGGCCGGCGACATGGCCTATAAAGACGACCAGGGCTATTACTTCCTGGTAGACCGCAAGAAGAACATGATCATTACCGGTGGCGAGAACGTCTATCCCTCCGAGGTGGAGGACGTGATCGGTGCCCATGCGGCGGTCAAAGACGTGGCCGTAATCGGCGTGCCCGATGAAAAATGGGGCGAGAAAGTAACCGCGGTGGTTATCCTACATGCGGGCTTTGAGGCTTCAGACGCCTTGTCCAAGGAAATCAGCGATTCAACCAAGGGCAAAATAGCCGGCTTCAAGCGGCCCAAGGCACTGCACTTCATCGCTGAGGATGAAATGCCCCGCACCGGCACCGGCAAGATCCTGCACCGGGTACTGCGCGATCGTTACGGCCATTGGGCTGATCAGAACAAGAAATAGGTCAACAGGCTGATGGCTGGAGGGCTGGTTGGTAACTCTATGGCTCCTCCGGCCATCCACATAATGGATGGCAAATATAGGTTCAGCATAGGTAAAAAATAGTATACAGTATGCAAACCAACTCGGGGGCGCAGCTGACCGGACAGAACCCCCCGGCCAGGCAATTTCAAACAGCCAAGTGAGGAAGCAAGTTATGTTCAAGAAAGCCTTCATACCCTACAAGGGCTATTGGTCGTCGCCGTTTTCGCGTTGGCAGGGCACCCTGCAAAACCAGCACCCTCTGGTCCTGGCCGCCGCCACTGCCAAAAAATTCATGGAGCTCCGGGGCTATGACCCCAAAATGCTGGACGGCTGCGTCTACGGTCAGACTATCGGCATGCCAGCCTGGTTCTATTCCAACCCCTGGTTCTGCGCGCTCATGGGCAACGACAGAATCTCCGGGCCCACCGTGAGCCAGGCCTGCGCCACCGGCGCCACCGCAGTTTACAAAGCAGCCTGCGACGTGGAAGTGGGGGCTTACTCCAACGTGCTGGTGGCCACGGCCGACCGGCGCATCGCCGACGCCGTGCGGGGATT
>CAZDRW010000104.1:0-6012 GCA_964507555.1 uncultured Desulfarculaceae bacterium | reverse complement strand
AACGGCCCCCACTCCGTCTGGCCCACTCCCATCGGCCCCGGCGGCGAGGTGATCAGCGAGAACTGGCTGATGGATAATTTCAACTCCGACCCCTAGGGCGGCGAAGCCATGTTCATGACCGCCGAGCTGGTGGCCAAGGATAACGGCGGGGTGAGCAAAGAAGAGTCCGACGGCTGGGCGGTAAAGCTTTACGAGAAATACTTGCAATCAACGGCCAATGACCGCGAGTTCCAAAAGGGCTACATGATCCCCGTGGATGTGCAAATCTCCAAGAAAAAGACCATCAGCCTGGAAGAGGACGAGGGCATTATGCCCATCACCGCAGACGGCCTGGCCAAACTCAAGACTATCCTGCCCGATGGCGCGCTCACCTTTGGCGCCCAGACCCACCCGGCTGACGGCAACGCGGGCATGATTGTGACCACCCAGGAAAAGGCCAAGGAGCTTAGCAAGGACCAGAACGTCGCCATCCAGTTGCTTTCCTATGGCTACGCCCGCGCCCAAAAGGCCCGTATGGCCGCCGCGGTTTCGCCTTCAGCCACCATGGCCCTGGAAAAAGCCGGCATCGGAGTCAAGGACCTGGCCGCGGTCAAGACCCACAACCCGTTTTCCATCAACGACATCGTGATGTGCCGCATAATGAAGATTCCACAGGAGATCCTGAACAACTACGGATCCTCTCTGGTCTTCGGCCATCCTCAGGGCCCTACCGGTACGCGCTGCGTGGTAGAGCTTATCGAGGAGCTGGTCAAGAAGGGCGGCGGCTACGGCCTGTTCGCGGGCTGCGCGGCCGGCGACACCGGTGCCGCCATCGTGCTCAAGGTCAACTAGCGGCGCTAGTAAACAATCTGTGAGAGCTTGCCAAGATCAGCACTGGCACTGCGGTAAATAGTAAGACACCTTTAAACCAGGCGGACTCCGGATGGGGTCCGCCTGGTTCTTTGGCTTGCGTCAGAGGTGAGGCTAGTTCAAACCAGCCGCCTTGATATCCTGGGGCGAAGCCACATTGCCCATCAGCGAATTGCAGTCCGGGCAGAACTCCGGGCGGTGCACATTTTGGTCGTGGAAAACCCGCTCCAGTTTGTGGTTGTCCAAAAATTTTTTCACCTGCCCCCAGGCCTCCTCAGGCGTGTGATCAATGGCAAGCACCTGGATGCGGTTCAAGACCGAGCCGTCGGCGCGGTGCACTACGGTGACGATGGCTTCGGGCTCTTCGGGATCCTCGCCGAACACGGCGATGGTGGCCAAGTTGGGCCCCAGTTGATCAAGCACTTCCTGGGGCACGCCCTGGTGGTTGCAGCCGCTGATGGGCACGGCAGGGTCGTTGACGTATTCACCCACCGCATGGGCGGTTTCGTGGCCGTCACTGAGGTCGTGCTCGCCTCCCTGGGCCCAGGCCAGAAATTCATTTTCGCGTACCGGAACCGTGTGCACCTCGATTCCCTTTTGGCGAAGAAAATGCAGCAAATACCAGGTGCGGCGCACTTGATCGCGGAAGGCGGCAATGGAAGCGCCCTCGGAGGGACGTTTATAAATGGCGCACCAATCCAAGAAG
Organism: uncultured Desulfarculaceae bacterium; assembly: GCA_964507555.1. Lineage (GTDB taxonomy): Bacteria > Desulfobacterota > Desulfarculia > Desulfarculales > Desulfarculaceae > Desulfocarbo. The sequence continues at coordinate 4,457 of CAZDRW010000104.1, read as the reverse complement.
TCGAACACGGGCAGACGCACCGAGTCCAAGCCTTGCGCGCGAAAGGTTTCAGCCATCTTTTCAGCTTCCTGAATGATTTGCGAGGTCTTCAATTCACGCCTCCGTGCAGGTGGTAAGGCTTTAGTTTCCCGCTTGGGGCGGCTGGGGTCAAGCGCTCTTGCCATGCCAGCAGGAAAAGGGTAATCATGGGGACGCGCCGGAAACCAGGAGTAATAGTACATGAACCTGAAAACATCAGCACCCCAGCCCTTGCCCCTCTGGCCGGGTGGAGATCGTTACCCTCGCCGCGGGGTTTGGCGTGGTTCGGCCATGGTGCCGGCGGTCAGCCTGAAAACCACAGTGCGGCTGCGCCCCTGGCTGGCGCAAAGGGCCGATCAACCTCGTGAGCTTCTAATTAGCCTCACCCAGGCCGCCTCCGCTGCACTAAAGCTCCATCCCCGGGTGAATTTTTTTAACTGCGACGGCCGCATGGTGTGGGCCGGGCCGGAGCCGCGGGTGGCGGTGGTTATGGAAAACGCCGATCTGACCTGCGATTTGGTGGTGGTGCACCGGGCCCATGAGACGGATCGGTTGGAGTTGGGCCGGGCGCTTTTGGCGCGGGCCGGCAAGCGGCCTCAGCCGCCCTGGAACCGTTTGCGCCAATTATTCCCGGCGACCTGTTTCAGCCTTGAACGCTGGACCGGGATCCTGGACCGCCGGATTGTCCGCCACAGCGCGCCGCTTTTCATTTCCATGCTGGGGCTTGCGGGGATAGAGGAAGTAACCTTCGCCCCCACCACGTCCATGGCGCTATATCCCGGTTGGCCCCAAGAAGGCAGCCTGCCGCTCACCCTTTGTTTCAGCCATCAACTGGGCAACGCCCGGCCCGTGGCCCGCTTTCTCCTGACCGTGCGCGAGCTGTTGGAGTGATGCTTGACATGCCCTCCGGCCGATGCTAATAGGACAGAGCAACAATCGAATCCGCTGAAAGCGCACGTTGGCCGGAGATGAGCCGGCCCTCGGAACACGGTGGAAATCCGTGGCGGTCCCGCCGCTGTAACCGGTAACGATGCCCGCATGAAACCACTGCTCCGTAAGCAAACGGGGTGGGAAGGGCGGGCGGAGGACGACCCGGAAGCCAGAAGACGGACGTTCGCTTTTCGCGGGGGATAGCTAATGGCAACAGCGCCCCCACTTTCCGCTTCAAGCGGAAGGTGGGGGTTTTTTGTTGGGGAGGCGAAGTCCATGCGCGCCGCAGTGCTGACCGCACCGGGGATATTGGGCGCTAAAAACGTGCCGCGCCCGGCCTGTCCGCCCGGTGGGGCGCTGCTCCGGGTGGAGGCCTGTGGTTTGTGTTCTTCGGATTTAAAGATGTGGCGCTGGGGCCACAAGGAATTGCAGTTGCCGAGGATTCTGGGTCATGAAGTGGCCGGGGTGGTGGAGGAATCTGATTCCGCTCTAATGCCAGTGGGGTCTGCGGTACAGGTGGCGCCGGGCATGCCCTGCGGTTTTTGCCCTGCTTGCCGGCGCGGCGCTCACAATCGTTGCCCGCAGGTAAAGGTGCTGGGGTTTTCCCTGGACGGGGGCCTGGCGGAGTTCATGGCCGTGCCGGCCCAGGGCCTGGAACAGGGGGCGGTAATTCCCTTGCCCCCCGGCTTGGATGCCTCTGAAGCAACGTTGGCCGAGCCCTTGGCCTGCGCTATCAACGCCTGGCAGCAGGCCGCGCTGGCGCCCGGCGAGGCGGTGGTTATTATCGGAGCCGGGCCAGTGGGAAGGCTGGCGGCATGGTCGGCCAAGGTCCTGGGAGCTCGGGCAGTGGTGGTGATGGACAAGGCAGCAGAGCGTCTGCGCGGCCTGAAAAATGCGGGTATAACAGCGTTAACGGCTGGCGCTCTGCAATCGGCGCGCAGTGTTTTGCATGGCGGGGCAGATGTGATCCTGCCCGCCTGCTCAGACCCGCGGGCCCTAGGTAGGGGCTTGGAGCTATTGAGTCCCGGCGGGCGATTGGTCTTGTTTGCCGGACTCAAGGAGATGGCCTCCCTTGATCTTAATCAGGTTCATTATCGGGAACTGACCCTAGTTGGAGCCTATGGCTGCACCGCAGAACAAAACCGGCGGGCCTTGGAATTTCTAACCTCGGGGTCCGTGCCCCTTGATTTGGTTATCAGCCACCGGTTGCCCCTTGCCGGAGTTTTGCAGGGATTGGAACTCATGGAGCGCCGGGAGGCTTTGAAGGTTGTGATTAATCCCCAAGAGGAGTGAGCAATATGTTTAATGAAACCAAGATGCGCGAGATGGGCCAAGTCATTGGACGCTTGGCCGCCGGCGAGAGCCTGAGCCGCATGGAGTCAGCGGAATGCTATCGCCAAGTGCTATTATCAGAGCAGCCCGAATTGCAGCAGGGAGCTTTCCTGGCTGCCCATATAGCCAAGGGCCCCACCATTGAGGAGATCGCAGGATGCTGGGATGCGGTGCACCGGTGGGACACCAGCACCATCACCCCGGACCTGCCTGAGCCGGCCTTGGACATCGTGGGCACCGGGTCTGATGTGCTTAAGACCGTGAACGTATCATCGCCCAGCGCGGTCATTGCGGCGGCTTGCGGAGCTTATGTTGCCAAAAAAGGAGCCCAGCGGGTGACCGGTGTCTCCGGTGCCTCGGAGGTGGTTGGCGCCTGGGGAATGGAACTGGCCAGTCCTTTGAGCCTGGCCCAGCGCTCCTTGGAGGCCCACGGTTTGGCCTATTTGCCCGGCGAAAGCTTTCTTAAGGCCGGTTGGGCCCGTTTGGTGCAGCACATGCGCTTCACCAGCATTTTCAACATCGTGGGTCCCTTGACCATGCCTTGCCCGGCGGCCGGGTATCTGGTGTTGGGCGTATATAAGCGTGAGTTGGCCCGCACCATGGCGGCTATCGCGGGCGAGATCGGAATTAAAAAGGCTCTATGCCTTTACGGCACCAGCCAGGCTCACGAGCAAAGCCAAGGCATTGACGAGGTGAGCCTTTGCGGTCCCACTTATTGCGTTGAGTTCAGCGACGGCCAGTTAAAGGAATATGCCTTAACCCCGTCCGATTTCGGTCTCAAGCAAGGGCGCTATGAGGAAATAGCCAGCAAGTCAGACGCCCGTGGCAATGCCATGGCCGCGCTCAAGGTGTTGGCCGGCCGCGACGATGGGCCCTTGGCCGACTTCCTGGCCGCCAATACGGCGGTGGCTTTGAAATTAGCGGATAAGGTGAAGGACTTGCCCAGCGGTGTAACGCAGGCGCGTGAGGCCTTGGCCAGTGGCGCCGCCTTGGAGCGGTTGCGCGGGCTGGTGGCCACCCAGAACAGCGACCCCGATCAGGGCCTGGCCAAGCTGGAGGGCATGCTCAAGGAGGTGTGATGGGTGGAAGCGGAGGCTCTATGGGGTGGGCTTTTGACCAAAAGCCAGGATCTTGATCAGGTTGGCTGCCACTCGGTAGGTACGGTCGCCCGCGTCCGCGTGCCTCGGATTGAACTCGCATAGGTCCAGGCCGGCCAAGCCTACGCCGCGCTTTAAGACCTGGCGGAGTTCAATAGCCAGGCGATATAGCTGTACCTCGCTGAGGCCGGTCCAATCGTCAAAGCGCACCGCGCCCACAGCGTTTTTGGAGCCCACGTCCATGTCGATCGAAATATACAGCCATGGCGTTTTGATTTTTTTAAAAAGCGCGCTCGCTTTCCCGCTGCCTGCGGCAAGATCGCTTTTGGTGATCAGATGCGCGCCGTTTTTCTTTAGCCCGCTGAAGGCCTGGGTGTAGGCCTGAATGCGGGGGTCTTTATTACGGAAGGCGTGCTTGGGCGGGTAGTCGGAAATGCCTACTAAAAAAAGATTTTCAGGCTTCACCGCTTCGGAGTCCAGCAAGTGCTGCAGAAAGGAACTAGCGTTATAGCTGTCGGGTCTTTCTTGCAGGAATGGGTCGTGTGCATCGTATCGGGAGTTTGGGTTGTGCTCCATATCATAGGAGATGGCCCCAGCCAGCACCGGGGTGGTCAGCGCGTCCATATGGCTGTCGAGCACCACCAGGGTCAGGCTGTCCAGGCCATGCCGCTGGGAAACGGCACGAATGACCCCACCGGCCACACAGTGATCAACCGTGATCAGGCAGGGAGTATCGGGGAAAGCCGCCTGTTCGGCCATTTTTTTGGCAGTATCCGCGAAGTCGGCGCAACCCCACCTATCCATGAAATCGACAAAGTTATCCACCGCCATGGCGCCGCCGTCGCTTAGAGCCGGAACAGGACGTAGCCAGGAGGGCACCTCCAAGCGACCGGCCTCGCGCCAGAGCGAAGAGTTCACTTCCTGTCGTATCAGGGCCATTACCGCGTCGTAGGGATCGTCCGGGCCAGTAGAGCCCAGGCAAGCCCTTTTCTCCTCAACCGAAGCTTGACGCTCGTCGCTGTCCATCGGGCAACCCAAGAAGGCCAAGAGCCGCTTTTGATCCATGGGGCATCCTCAAAA
>CAZDRW010000103.1:0-9215 GCA_964507555.1 uncultured Desulfarculaceae bacterium | reverse complement strand
CCTTTCTTGCGGCCTTCTATCTTCCAGGAGATCACCTCGGGCAAGGTCATGAGCACCTTGGTCAGCACGTCCAGGGAAAGATCCTGGCAGGAAAAAAAGCTGCCGTAAGCGCCTTTTTGCTGGTAGGTGCGCCGGCAGGGCTGCACGCAGCGGCCCCGCAGGCTGGATTTGCCCCCCATGTAGCTTGACCAGTAGCAGCGGCCGGAAACCGAGTAGCACAAGGCTCCGTGGATGAACACCTCCAAGGCAAGGCCCGGCGGACAGGCCCCAGCGCACTGGCGCACCTCGTCCAGGTTCAGCTCGCGGGGCAGGATGACCCGGTCCGCGCCCAGATCCTTGGCAACCTGAAACGAAGCGGGGTGGGTGAGGTTGGCCAGGGTGGAGAGATGCAGTTCTCCCTTAAACCCGGCCTGCCGGGCCAGTTCCAAGGCGCCCAGGTCTTGCACGATCAACGCGTCCGGGCCCACGTCGCGGGTCAGCTTGGCGATGAGCTTGCCAGCCGAATCCAGGTCTCCCGGCTTGAGCAGGCTGTTAAGCGCCACGAAGACCTTGCGTTCCTCTTTATGGGCAAGCTCCACCAGGCGGGATAGTTCGGCCATGGAGAAGTTTTCGCTCTCCATGCGGGCGGTAAAGGCCTTTAGGCCCAGGTACACAGCGTCAGCGCCGGCCGCCAGGGCGGCCAGCAGCGCGCCGGTGTCCCCCACCGGGGCCAGTATTTCAGGTTTATGGGTCATGGGCTTATTGCATTTATCCTTGCCGGTATTGCTCCCAAGTTTAGGCCCAGCCGAAGAGTTTTACCAGCTGTATCGGCTTTAATATGGCTGGCTTCAAATCCGGTGCAAGCCAAAGCCGGCCTTGCCGGGGATCAGCTCTTTTATTTGGTTGCCAAAGGGGGCTAAGTGGACTCAAGTGGTTTTAATGGAACGGATATCAGTGCTAGGGAGGCGGGCACGATCTGAAATGAGGCAGGCGCAAGTCAAACAAATTACTTGCCACGGTGGGGAGTGATTGGTAATCATTTGATTAAAGGCACATACGCGCATTATTGCCTTGTCGTCATTTTAAGGAGGGCTTGAACCGTCTCGTGCCAGCCCTGATACATTAAATGACCAAAGGAGCCACAAGTGTCCATACACGACTCGCGGTCCAGAGGTGCCGACAACATGGCGGAAGTCGCCGAGTTTCTGCTCGGCGGCCAGAGCTTCGGCATCAACGGCTCTAAAATCAAACAGCTTGTGCCCTTTGACGGCATCACCGTCACCAAGCCGCCTTACAACCATCCCTCCATATCCGGCGTGTTCGTGTTCCGCGGCCAGACCGTGCCGCTGATCGAGCTCAGCTCCTATCTGAACATAACCGATATCGGGCAGACCGAGCGCCGGGTGGTGGTGGTAACCGAGTTCAACGAGATGACCACCGCTTTCGTGGCCGATTTGGTTAACCGGATCCACCGCAAGGCATGGGCCGAGTTCAAGCCCATGGACACCTACCTGGCCTCCAAGGCTCCCCAGATACTGGGGTCAATCACCATAGAGGACCGTGAAATATTGGTGTTGGATTTCGAGCAGATCGTGGGCGAAATATTCCCCGCCACGGTCAGCAACTACGACGCATCTGCCTTCGCTGACAAGCCCAAACTGGAAAGCCGCGAGGATGCGGTGGTTTTTTTCGCCGAGGACTCCTTTATCATCCGCACCCAGCTTTCCAAGGTGCTGGGCTCCATTGGCTATACCAAGCTGCAGGCCTTTGAAAACGGCGGCACTTGCCTGGAAGCGGTCCGCAAGTTGAAAAAGGAAGCCGATGATGCAGGGCAGAGCATCATCGACCGTCTGCAGTTGGTGGTAACTGACATCGAAATGCCCCAAATGGACGGCATGGTGCTTTGCCGCACCATCAAAGGGGAGATCGACCCCAAGCTGCCGGTGCTTATGTTTTCTTCCCTGATAAACGAGCAGGTTGCCAAGAAATGCCGCGAGGCCGGCGCTGACGCATGGGTGAGCAAGCCCCAGACCGATAAGCTGATGGCACTTATAGATCAGCTGGCCCTGGGCGAGGAGCCTGTTGCCGCCGAAGCCTGATGCCGCGCGGATGGGCGATGACAGCCGGGTCTTGTTTAGTTCAAATAAAAAAAGGCGGGCCGCTTTATATGGGCGGCCCGCCTTTTGTTGGTCAACGCTTATTCATCTTCGATGATGCCGTCCTTGGCGGTGCTCAAGCTTGGCACTGCCATGGGCAGCAAGGATTGGGACTGCGGATTGAACATGAGGCGATAGGATGAGCCCAGGTTGCCCTGCCGGCCCATCTCCTCCCAGCCTCCCACCAAGTAAGGACACACGTCGTTGAAGCACACGTACATGTAGTCAATGTCCCATTCCGTAAACGGCGTCTGGGGCACCTCCCACTTCTTGAGCCGATCCCCGCAATAGGGGCAGGTGTGGTCCTTGGCCACCTGGGCCGCCATGGCCCTGAGGTCCTTCTGGGGCCTTCTGGATCTGTCCGCTCCGGGCAGCGGCCTGGGGGGACGGGACGGATCCCCGCCCAAACGGTCGGCAAAAACCGCATAGACCGGGTCGCTGGGGAGGTTCAGGTGGGCGTACTTGTCGTCTGCGGGCCGGGGCTTGTTCTTGGATACAAAGGCGCGGGATTCGCCAAAGCCGCCCGCCTCCCGGAGCCAGTCCTCCACCAAAAGCACCCGGTCGTTTCCGCCGGCTTCGCGCCAGACGCGGGTTACCTTGGGCTCGAACCAGCGGTTGGAAAAGGTGATCAGATGCAAGCCGCCCGGCTTCAGCACCCGCGCCACCTCGGCGAACACTTCCGCCGGCTTGATCAGATAATCCACCGAAACCGTGTTCAGGACCACGTCAAAGCTGGCGTCGGCAAAGGGCAGGCGCGGGTCCTGGTTGAGGTCGTGAATAACATACTCGCTTAGCGTCTTATTGGCCTCCAACTCGCGCTGGTTCAGGCCCAGGCCCACCACCCGCTTGGGCTTGAGGTCGCTGGGCAAATGGCTATCCCAAGAGGCCATGAGGTCCAAAATGACCGGCTCCTCCTCCACCACCAGGCTTCCGATGATACGTTCCACGGTGTTGAGGGCCGTAGAGTCAAGATGGCTTACCATGCGCTCCTTGGTATAAAAAAGGCTGTCGTCGGATTCGTCCTCCCGCGCAAATTCCCAGGAATTTTGCATTATTACGTTAGATGCAGATGTTTGATTGGTTTCCATATCCATTTTCTTTTCCTTTCTCTACCCAAAACAGTGTTGTTAGGGCAGAGCAAGCTAGCGTAGGTTCGTGTTCCTAAAAAAATGTTAAGCACGGAAAGGAGGGAGCGCATGCACCTTCACAAAATAATTTCCAGGTGGGCCTAATAGGCTTTGGGGCGGGGCGCCGCGCCTTGGGGCACCCAGAAGACCTCGCCCAGCACGTCAATGACCGCGGTCAGATAGGGGCCTTCCACCACGCAGGACACACTGGAGATGGAGTTGGCAATGGCCAGGACCGGGACCCCGGCCGAGGCGATGGCTGTGAACATGAGCCCGGGAATGCGCGGTTTTTCACGCAGATGGGGCCCGAACACGCTGACCACCGCCACGTCAGGCAGATAGGAGAGCGCCTGGGCCCCCAACTCCCGGCGCACCTCTTCCATCACCTCTAGGGTACGTTGCAGGTCCTTGCGGGCCACCACCAGCGCGAAGCAGCCGCCGTCGTCTTGGTCAACGGTCTGCACCGTAAGCTCCAGGCTGATGCCGCACTTGGCCAGGGCGGCCAGCAATAGGCCGGCCGTGTCCAGGCTGGGGGGTGCTGACATCAGGCGCAGCAGAGAGCAGCCGTCGCTGTGCATGATGCCGCCGATCTTGATGGGCTCATTCATGGCCTGGCGGCCTTATTCCCAGCTTCGGCGGTCCACGATCTTGCCGTGGAAGTCGGGTATGGAGCCCCTTTTGAGCACTTTAACCGCGCCTTTTACGAACAGGTGATCCTTCAGGTTGCGCTCCAAGGCCCGCTCCAGGGGGCGGGTTTGATCAAGGTCCTGGTTTAGCTCCAGGTTCAGGGTCAGCTCGTCGCGCTCGCCTTCCCGGGTTATAACCGCCTGGTATTTAAGGATCTCGGGGCGTCCCGCCACCACCTCGTCCATTTGCCAGGGGTGCACGAAGGTGCCGCGTACCTTGACCGCCTGGTCTATGCGCCCCAGGATGCGTTTCAGCATGGGGCCGGTGCGGCCGCAGGGGCAGGTGTCGAGACTGAACTGCGACAGGTCGCCGGTGGCCAGCCGGATCATGGGAAAGTCGGGGTTGAAGCTGGTGGCCACAACTTCGCCGGCCGCGCCGGGCTCCACCGGCTGGCCGCTTTTGGGGTCCACTACCTCCACCAGGACATCGGCCGGAACGTGCAATCCGCGGCCTTCTTTGCACTCATAGCCCAGACAGCCCAAGAGCACGGTGCCATAGGCTTGGCGCACGGAAATGTCAAGATTGTCCTGCAGGCGTCGGCGCAGGGATTCGGGCAGCATCTCGGCCCCCACCACCGCTGTGCGCAGCTTAAGCTCGTTTTTGGGGTCCAGGCCCATGGCCTCGGCACGTTGCAGGAGGGTCATGAGAAAGCTGGGGGTTCCCAGGTATGCTGTCACGCCCAGCCGGTTCATGATGCGGACCTGCATGAAGGCGTTGCCCGTGCCGCTGGGCACGCAGACCGCGCCCAGGCGGCGGCATGATTCGTCCAGCATGAAGGCGTAGGGCCAGAGATGGTAGCTGAAGGTGTTAAGCACCACGTCGCCGTTTTTGATGCCGCCAGCAGCCAGGCCCTCGGCCCAGGTGGTGTCCTGATAGTCCTGCTCGCCGGGCTGCAAAATAAAGCCCGGGTTCACGTACAGGCGGCGGAACTGGGAGAGATCCGTGGTCTCGAACCCGCCCAGGGGCGGGCGCTCTTTTTGGCGGCGGCTGATCTCGGCCAGGCTGAGGATGGGCAGTTTGGGCAGGTCTTCCAGGCCCGTAATTTCTACGGGGCTTTTCAGGCCGGCCCGGGCCAGGAGTTCCCCGTAGGCCGGCGAACGGTCCATGGCGCGGATCAATACGGCGCGCAGTCTGGTCTCCAGATGAGTGCGACGTTTTTCGGGCGGCATGGTTTCCATGTGCTCATGGAGATACTGGTTTTGCAAAGATTCAGGTGACATGTTGGCTCCCGCAGCTCAAAGGGTGTCGGCCGAAGGGGCGTGGAGAAAACCAGCGGGTAATGAGCGCGAAAGAGGCGGATTAGTACCGTGCTGCGTCGGCCCCAAGGTATTTATCAGCATAACTCACAGCCGATGCCGGGCTCAAGCCGGCTATCGCCTCTTTATGAATTAAACTCTCTTGACTATGCCGGTGACGTTTAACATAATGACCATGGGTTAGGTATGGAATGCGCTAGACTTCACAAAGATTTTGCGTTCCACTCTATGATTTTCTGGAGTAGATCCTGACCACTGGCTGTCTGAAGCTGTGACGGGCGGGGAAAAATACTCCGCCCAACAGAACTCACAAGGTTATGATGTTGGTTCTCATCCATCGCGAAGCGTTACCTATGACCGCCAATCGAGAAACGCCTGTTGCTATACAGTCCGAGCGCTCCATGATAGGTTTGGGGTGCTCCGCTGGTGTTCAGTGCTGTTTCTTCCTCCCCGGCTCCCAATCCCTAAAACGCTTCCTTGCTGATGCAATCTACTTGAATGACAGCCTGCTTGAGTTTAGGCGCCTGACCATCCAACGCTCCCGGCCATTGACGGCGGGCGCGGCCTGGGGCGGCGCTGGTTAATTGTTTTCCAGGTTGGCGGTTTCAGCCGCCCGGCACCTTGCAGCGCGAACATAAGCACCTTAGCCAGCTCTGACAGCGGGGCGGATGGGTCTCCTTTCCCCTGACAGCCCCCAATGGAGCGCCAAGCAGGCGGCTTTCGCCTGCCCCGCTCCAGATCCCCACTCGAGGAGAAGCGCATGAGCATTAGAAAAAAGCTGGCGGCCGGCGAGTTCCTAACCCTGGTGGAGCTGGAACCGCCCAAGGGAATCAACGTCAGGCCGTTTTTAGAGCATGCCGCCCGCATCAAGGGACGGGTGGACGCCTTCGTGGTTCCTGAAATGGCAAACGCCGTGATGAAAATCAGCTCTTTGGGCGGATGCATGCTTTTGAAAAACAAAGGCCTGGAAGCCGTGCTGCAATGCTGCTGCCGCGACCGTAATCGGCTGGCCCTGCAGGCCGATCTCCTGGCCGCCGCCGCCTTGGGCATCGACACGGTGATGGCCGTGGAGGGCGAGGCGCCATCCTACGGCGATCATCACAAGGCGCGGCCGGTATACGACTTAGAGCTGAACGAGCTCTTGGCGGTGACTAAAAAGCTCATGGGCGGCCGGGACATGGCCGGCATCGAACTGGACGGCGCTCCCAACTTCACCCTGGGATCCTTTATAAGTCCGGCGGTGATCGGCGCGGTTCAGCAGGAGTTGGAGGCCCTGGAGTCCCGCCAGCAGGCTGGGGCCGAGTTTTTCGTAACCCCGCCGGTCTTCGATCTGGACAGCTTCAAGGGCTTCATGAAGCACTTGGCCGAGAGGCCGGTGAAGATCATACCCAACGTGCTGCTTTTGAAAAGCGTGGGCATGGCGCGGGCCATCGACCTGCACATGAACCATGTGCATATGCCGGCCGACATGATCGCGCGCCTGAAAAAGGCGCCGGACAGGGTGCGGGAGTGCGTGCAGATCGCCCGCGAGTTGATCAGCGCGGTCAAGCAGGCGGGCTATGCCGGGGTGATGATTTCGCCGCTGGGCTGGGAAGACCGCTTGCCCCAGATATTGGAAGGCGTCTAGAACACCCGGGACCGCGCGTAAGCGCCGGGCCCTCCCTATAGAAGATGTAGCCAATCAGCTTCTAGCGAATAGCAGGCAAGGAAGGCAAATATGCCGGAGCAAGGAGCAAGTCATTCGGGAAACGGAAAGCCCGTAGGCGCGGCCCTGGTGGTGGGCGGCGGCATCGCGGGCATGCAGTCGGCCTTGGATCTGGCCAATAGCGGGTATTACGTGTACCTGCTGGAAAAAGAGTCAGCTGTGGGCGGGCTCATGTCCCAGATTGATAAAACCTTCCCGACCAATGACTGCGCGATGTGAATTATCTCGCCCAAACTGGTCGAGGTCGGCCGGCATCTGAACATAGAGCTTTTGACCAACGCCGAATTGGTTGAGCTTTCCGGGGAGGCCGGGGATTTCACCGCCAAGGTGATCCAGCATCCCCGCTTCATCGATTTGGCCAAGTGCACCTCCTGCGGGGAGTGCGCCAAGATTTGCCCCATCAATTTGGCGGATGAATACAACCAGGGCCTGAACCAGCGCAAGGCCGCGTTCAAGCGCTACGCCCAGGCCATTCCCGGGGCCTTTGCCATCAGCAAGGCGGGCAAGAGCCCCTGCAAGGTGGGCTGCCCAGCGGGCATCAGCGTGCAGGGCTACGTGAACCTCACCGCCCAGGGCCGCTATAAAGAGGCGCTGGAGGTGATTCGTCGCGACAATCCGCTGCCTGTGGTCTGCGGCCGGGTCTGCACCCATCCCTGCGAAAGCGCATGCGCCCGGGGCAAGGTGGATGAGCCCATCGCCATTCGCGACCTGAAGCGCTTCCTCACCGATTGGGAACGGGACGCTAAGTCTTTCACGCCGCCCGCCAAGAAAGAGGCGCGCGCAGAGAAGGTGGCCATCATCGGCGCGGGCCCGGCCGGCTTGACCGCAGCCTGGTATCTGGCCCTGGAGGGCTTTGCGGTCACCATCTTCGAGGCGCTCTCCGTGGCCGGCGGCATGCTGCGGGTGGGCATCCCCGACTACCGGCTGCCGCCCGAGACCCTGGATTATGAGATCGACTGCATCAAGAGCCTGGGCGTGGAGATCAAGCTGAACACATCGTTCGGCAAGGACCTGAGCCTGGCCGATCTCGAGGCTGGGGGCTTCAAGGCCGTGTTCATGGGCCTGGGCGCGCATCAGTGCCTGACCCTGGGCGTGCCGGGCGAGGACACGCCGGGCGTGCAACCCGGCGTAACCTTCCTGCGCGAGGCGGCGCTGGGGCAGGCCGCCAGCCCCGGCAACCGCGTGGTGGTGGTGGGCGGCGGCAACGTGGCCATCGACTCGGCCCGCACCGCGCTGCGCTTGGGTTCGGACGAAGTCACCATAATCTACCGCCGCACCCGGGCCGAAATGCCGGCCGATGAAGACGAGATCGAAGAGGCTCTGGAAGAGGGCATCAAGATAGAGTACCTGGTGGCACCCCTTGGGTTCATAAGCGAGAAAGGCAAGCTCAGCGGAGTGGAGGTGCAGCGCATGGAACTGGGCGAGCCCGATGCCTCGGGCCGCCGCAGACCAGTGCCTATAGAGGGTTCGGAATATGTTATTCCCATTGACGGCGCCTTGTCTTCCATCGGCCAGGAACCCGACGTAAGCTGTCTGGAGGAAGGCTCCTGCACGCTGGAGGTGGGGCGCAAAAGCTGCCTCAGCGCCGACCCGCTCACCATGCAGACCTCGATTCCCCATGTATTCGCCGGCGGTGACGCGGTGCTGGGACCGGCTTCAGCGGTGCAGGCCATCGGCCAAGGCAAAGAAGCGGCCATATCCATAACCCGCTACCTGAACGGGGAGGACCTGGCCCAGGGCCGCGAAAAAGACTGGGTTCCGGTGGAGCCCGACACCTCGCAAGTGGCCAAGCGCGCCCGCCTGCGGCCTTCCCATGCCGACCCGGAAAAGCGGGCCCGGTCCTGGGACGAGGTGGTTTACGCGCTGAGCGAAGACGACGCTAAAGCCGAAGCCAGCCGCTGCCTGGCCTGCGCGGGTTGCGCCGAATGCCTCTTGTGCGTGGATGCCTGCCTGGCCGGCGCGGTGGATCATTCCGACGCCGCCCGGGAGCTCAATCTGAAGGTGGGCGCGGCGGTGCTAGCGCCGGGCGCGGATACCTTTGATCCAGGGAAATACGGCGAAGACCTGCGCTACGGAATCAACCCCGACGTGGTCACCGCCTTGGAGTTCGAGCGTATCTTAAGCCCCTCTGGTCCCACCATGGGGCATTTGACCAGGCCGTCCGATCAAAAGGAACCCAAGAGGATCGCCTGGCTGCAGTGCGTGGGCTCGCGTTGCCAGAACCGCTGCGCCAACGGGTATTGCTCCAGCGTGTGCTGCATGTACGCCATCAAGCAGGCGTTGGTCGCCAAGGAGCATTCCCACG
>CAZDRW010000102.1:7901-9330 GCA_964507555.1 uncultured Desulfarculaceae bacterium | reverse complement strand
TCCGATCTCCACTTCTTCGGGAATGCCGGGGCCGTTGTCATCCACACTGATAATAACCTGGCCAACGGCGTTCCGCTCGCAACTTAACACCACCCTGCCGGCAGGATCTTGCCGGGTACGGGCGGCCAAGGCGTCCAGGGCGTTGCTCACCAAATTCAACAGGGCGCGGCGCAGCCCCTTTTGATCGGCAGTGACTGTTTGACAGGACCTATCCTCGCGAACCAGGACCGCGGCTTGAATTTCCTGGCTCTTTACCGCCGATAGGGATTTGACATCCTGCAAGAGATGATTCAGGTCAAAGGGCCGCCTATCATCGATCTTGTAGTCCGCATAGTATAAAAGGTCTTCCGCCACGCTGGAAACGCGCGCCACGCTATGGTTGACCATCTGCCAGCCCTGCTTGAGAAGCTCGAGGTCATTGGCCTCCAAACCCTGGTCCACGATATAGCTGGCGTTGTTCAAACCATGCAACAGATTGCGGATATAGGGCACCAAGCCGGCCACGGTCTGGCCCACCGCCGCGGCCGAGGCATGCTTCATGAGTTGGCTCTCCAGCTTGGAACGGTCGGTCCTGTCCAAAAAGGTCCCAATGAACGCCCCCGGGCCCTTTTCCTGCTCCCAAGCCCTGAAGCGCCCCTCCAGCACCCGGCCGCCTTTGGCCGCGGCGGGAAAGCTAAGCTGTACCAAGTCTCCAGGCCCCTTGTGCTTGCGGGCTTGCTCCAAGGCCTTTAACAGAAAGGGCCGGTCTTCCTTGGCCAACAGGATGGCCAGTTCAACCCCTTCCAAGTTTTCCGGCTCCAGGCCCAGCATCCTACCCGCTTCAGGGTTGCTCATGATCACGCAGCCGTGATCATCCAGGAGGAAAATCGCATTGGGCGAATCGTTCACCAATTGACGATAACGGCGGCTAAGACGTTCGGTGCGCCGGGCCACCCGCTGGGCCATATAGGCTATGGAGTCGGCCAGTACCCCCAGCTCGGCCGGAGCCTTGACCGCGGCCATGTAATGGTGATCGCCTGCGGCCAGCTTATCGACCTCGGCGCTCATGCTCTTTAGCGCCCGGCTCACCGAAAACGATACCGAAAGGCCCACGATGGTGCTGGCGGCCAGGAAAAGCAGCCCCGCAAATATCAGGGTGCGTACCAGTTCCTCATCCAAATGGGCATCCAGACCCGCCAGGCTCATATCCACGTCCAGCACGCCCAGTACCTTCTGCTCCGCGGGATGGGCGTGACAAGGGGGGCCCGAGCAGGACGGCTGATTATAAATCGGCAGGATGGTGCCCAAGATTCTTTTGCCATCCGGAGCAGTAAAGATCCGGCTGCGGTTCTTGGTGGGCAGTTTGGTCAAAGGCTGGTCTTGGGCATGGCAGCCGAAGCAGGCCTCGGCCTTTTTGTCCACCTCCCTGCCCTGCTCCTTGAGCTGCGAG
>CAZDRW010000102.1:0-7891 GCA_964507555.1 uncultured Desulfarculaceae bacterium | reverse complement strand
GAATAGATGATGCGCCCCTCGGCGTTAAATATGCGTACCCGGTTTATGCCGGGCTGTTCGGCGACATCGCGTATGGTGCCGTAAAGATGGCCCCTTTGGTCGGCCATCATGGAACGGAAAGTGACGCGCCTTATGGTCTCGACAAAACCGGATCCTTCAGCCTTCACCCTTTCGGTGAGCTGCTGGCTTTGGCTCTGAATATTTAGGTAGGCACCCAGAGCCACGGCCAGAAAAATGACCAGCCCCACGGGGAAGGAGAGCTGGAAGGATAGCGACCGCCAAGGCAGGGCGAGCTTCCGCCTGCGGGCTTGCGGCTCCTGCCCGTCTTGGCTCTGCCTGCCGGTGTTGGCCTTATCCGTCAAAACCCTGCCTTGCCTCCGGACCTAACGCAATTTCTTCACATAGCCGGCTGCTTCCAATCCCGCTACGCATCCCTCGCCCACCGCCTTGGCGACCTGCCAGGGCGGGCCACATATATCCCCCGCCGCATAAACGCCCGGCAGATTGGTGGCCTGCTTCTTGTCCACAACCACATATTGGAACTTTTCCGGGTCCAAGGCCACACCCAAGGTGGCGGCCAGTTCGATGGCCCCCTTGGCGCCCTGCTCGATGAATACCCCGGCCACCGGCAGGAGCGATCCGTCATCCAAGACCAATTCCTTCACCGCCGTTTCGCCCCGGATCTCCTTAACCTTGCGGCCTTCGTGCAGCCTAATATCGCTTTGGCGTAGCTTATCGGCCAAGGCGTCGCTCACGGCCAATTGGGGGCAGACGAGATGCACTTCGGAAGCATAGAACATGAGCGTGAGCGCCCCGGTGACCGCCGCGCTCTCGCAGCCCGCCACCGCCACGGTTTCGCCTTTATAAAAGCCCGCATCGCAATCCACGCAATAACTCACCCCCTTGCCCAATAGCTCCTTTTCGCCGGGGACGCCCAGCGTGTTGCGCGAGATGCCCATGGCCAGGATGAGCGCGCGGCATCTTATCTCGCGGCCGCTCTCCATTTTCACCGTGTACCAACCGTCTTGGCTGGCAGTCTCCACCACGTCCTCTTCCAAAAAACCAGCCCCCGAAGCCTCGGCCTGGCGGCGGCCTTCCTCCAGCAGGTCCTGCCCCGCCACCTTGGAAAGGCAGCAGAAGTTTTCAACGTGGGCCCTGAACAAGCTGCTTTTGGGCCCGCGCCCCAGCACCAGCACCGAAACCTTGGCCCTGGCGGCATGGATGGCCGCCTGCAGACCAGCCGGACCGGTGCCCAAGATAACGATCTCATAACTATCTGTAGGCATGGCAACCTCCCGCGCTTTGCCGATATGAGCCAGCCTCAAGCCGGCGAGTAAACCGCACGCGCATAAAAGGGACAGCTAAAATCCTGCCAGGAAACAAACCCCATGTCCACACTCACGTACCAGGCGGCCATGAAACTGGCGCGGTCCGCGGACCACAGCCAGCGCTGGCGGGGGTCGAAAGCGCTCTGCAGGCACAGGTCTCCCGCCCGGGCCGGCGGCCGCAGGATGCTCTGTAGTTCATCCACCGTGGGCAAACGCCAATTGCGGATACCGGCCCAACCCTCCTTGTTCAACCTGCGGCAATACGCCGCCGCTTTCTGCCAGGCTAGCGGGTAGCGGGAACCGCTGCGCTGCCAAACCAGCCCGGAGGCCGGATCGAACAGAACTTCCCGAGCCTTTTCCTTAAGCCCGCCTCCGGCAAAGGCCAGCGGGCTCCACCATTGGTTCAGACCAAAAACCTGCCGAGCTTTACTTGGCGACACTTTCAGGGACTCTGCTCTGCGTTGGCCATGCCGGGCCAGGGGCGGCTGGTCCGGATGCAAGGCGCAAGCCGCCTCCTTGCGCCGCTGCCAATCCCGGCCAAGCTCATCCAGGGCGGCGGCCATCTTGGCGGCGGTGGTAAAGCGCTGCTCCGGCAGAAGGGCCATGGCTTGCGCCAAGAATTGGTCCCAGTCATGATCCAAGTCCGGATTGAGGCTGCTGGCCATTTCCCCCGGCCCCAGCCTCACCTTTCCGGTGAGCATTCTTTGCAGCGTCACGCCCAAGGAATATATATCCGCCGCCGGGCCAGCCTTTTCCGGGTCTTCCTCCTGCTCGGGAGCGGCGTAGAATGGAGAACCGATCAGGAGGTTGCCGGGCTCGTACTCCTTATGTATGCCGGATCGCGCCATGCCCAGGTCGGCCAAGCGCACCTGATCTTGGGCTGTCAAGAGGATGTTGCCGGGCTTTATATCGCGCTGCACCAGATCGGCCGCGTGCAGGCAATCGAGGCCCGCCAGCACCTGCAATCCGTAATCCACTGCCTCTTCCACGGTGAGCAGGCGGGTGGACTCTTCCAGATCGCTCCCCTCGCCGATAACCCCGCCCAGGCTGCGGCACAGGTAATCCATCACATAGAAAGGCTGGCGCTCATGCTCCCCCCAATCCCACACTTCAACCAGGTTGGGATGCCTTAGCTGCGCCAGGATGCGGGCCTCTGCCGTAAAGCGCTTCTTCAGCTCCGCCTCGGGAAGCAACAAAAGCAATTCCGGCCTTGGTTGAAAAAGTTTCAAGGCGGCCAGGCGACCCAACACGGGCAGCGCCACCTTGAACACCTTGGCCATGCCGCCCCGGCCCAAGAGTCCCGTCACCTCGTACTTGCCGATGAGCTTCAATTGCAGCGGCCCCTAGCCCAGGCGCATGGCGTAGACATCGCCCAGGCCCCGGTCCCTGATCTTGCGCTTGGTTTCAGTGGGATCATAAGGCACAAACCGGATCTCCAGCTCACGCTCCTCGGTATCATACAGGGCGTACTTGGCCGAAAGGTCTCCGTCGCGCGGTTGGCCCACGCTGCCGATGTTCACTATCCAACGCGCATCGGAGTCCAACAGCCTCCTATCTCTACTTAACCCCAGGCGCTTAACATCGCCGCCCTTCACTCGCACCAGGCAGAGTTCATGGGTGTGTCCCACAAAACAAATGTCTTCGGGCACGGCGGCCATCTCTGCCGCCAAACGCCCGTCGGCAGCTTCAAAAAGATAGGTGGCCGCCGATTCAGGCGGCAAGCCATGAACCATGCGGACGCCATGGCGTATCAGCACGCGCGGAAGCTGTGATATATATGCCAAACTTTCGGGGGACAACAGCTCTCCGCTGCGAAGCAAGGACTGGCGCGCTTGGGGATTGAACCAATCCAAAGAGGCGGGGTCGGCCAGGCCCAGTTCATGGTTGCCCATCACGCTTTCCACACCTTTTTTGCGCAAGAAGCTAACCACCGCCTCCGGGTCTGGACCATAGCCCACACTATCGCCCAGGCAATAAACCTCCCTCGCCTCTGCCGCGGTCAGGTCGGCCCATACCGCCCGCAGGGCTTCAAGGTTGCCGTGTACATCTGATATTATTGCCATTCTCATGACTATGAGTTTATCACAGTCAGAGCGACTCTAGAGCCGGTTGCTATTGACCTGTATGCCGCATGGCCGGCGCTGCAAAAGGCATGGGGCAGCCGGACCAGCGGCATACCCCCACCAATTGGTTGCATGGGCGGCGCTTGAATCCTAGGCCGTGATATCGTCTCCATCGCTTTTCTTGCCTGGGTCCATGCCCAGCAAGGCGTAAAACTCGTCGCTGCCCAGCACTTCCTTGACCAAAAGCTTTTGCGCCACCGCCTCCAGTTGGTCGCGGTGCTCGGAGAGCACTTGGTTTACCCGCTCCTCGCGTTCTTCCAATAACCGTCTAAGCTCATCATCCAAGCCGGCGGCGGTGGCTTCCGAGTAGTCCTGGCTGGGCGGCAGGTAGCTGGAGTCCTGGGGCAGGAACACCGGCTGGTTGCGGCGCGAGTAGGTCACCGGCCCCAAGGTGGTTCCCATGCCGTACTGGGTTAGCATGGCCCGGGCCAAATCAGTGGCCCGCTGCAGGTCGTTGGCCGCGCCGGTGGAACCCTCGCCGAAAATGATCTTTTCCGCCACTCTGCCGCCCAAAAGCACGTCCAGCTTGCCCACCAATTCCGAGCGGCTCATGAGGTAGCGGTCCTCGGTGGGGCGCTGCTCGGTGTAGCCCAGGGCCGCGATGCCCCGGGGAATGATGCTGATCTTGTGCACCTTGTCGGTAAGGGGAGTGTAAGCCGCCACCATGGCGTGACCGGTCTCATGAAAGGCCACCCTATTTTTCTCGCGCTCGTTGATGACCCGGTTTTTCTTTTCCAAGCCGCCCACGATGCGATCCACGGCTTCTTCTAAATCAGCCATGGTCACTTCGTCGCGCTCCGCCCGTCCGGCCAAGAGGGCGCCCTCGTTAAGGATATTTTCCAGATCCGCGCCCGAAAGGCCCGGGGTGCGCTGGGCCAATACCTTTAGGTTAACGTCGTCTGCCAAGGCGATCCTTTTGGCATGCACCTCCAGGATGGCCACGCGGCCGTTTAAGTCCGGCTTGTCCACCAGCACCTGGCGGTCGAAGCGCCCAGCGCGCAATAGGGCCGGGTCCAGGATTTCCGGCCGGTTGGTGGCGGCCATGATGATGACGCCCACCCGGGGGTCGAAACCGTCCATCTCGACCAAAAGCTGTTGCAGGGTCTGCTCCCGTTCGTCATGACCGCCCACGCTTATGCCGCGGGCCTTGCCGAGAGCGTCCAATTCATCGATGAAGATGATGCAGGGCGCCTTCAGCTTGGCCTGGCTGAATAGTTCGCGCACTCTGGCCGCGCCCACGCCCACGAACAACTCCACGAACTCCGAACCGCTGATGGAGAAAAACGGAACCCCGGCCTCGCCGGCCACGGCGCGGGAAAGCAGGGTTTTACCGGTGCCCGGAGGCCCCACCAGAAGCACGCCTTTGGGCATGCGGCCGCCCACCTTGGTGTAGCGCTCGGGCTCTTTCAGGAAGGAAACGATCTCCTGCAATTCCCCCTTGGCCTCGTCCACCCCGGCCACGTCGTCAAAACGGGTCGGAATATCCTGCTCGGCATGCAGCTTGGCCCGGTTCTGGCCGAATTGCATGACGCCGGCCCCGGGGCCCATGCGCTTCATCATGAAGTACCAAATGCCCAGAAACAAAAAGATCGGCACTACCCAGGAAACCAAATTGCGTAAAAAGGTGGATTCCACCTCGCCCCGGAATTTAATATCATGGCCGACAAGTTCCTTGGCCAAGTCCGGGCTAACCCGTACGGTTTTGAATTTGACCTCGGCGTTGTCCTTATTCAGCATCGTGCCGCTGATGACCTTGTCGCCGATGGCGATCTCCCTGATCTTGTCCTGGTGCAAGCGGACCAGAAACTCGCTATAGGGGATAATTTCCGGTCCGATGGATTGGTATATTAAATTGTTCAGGATGAGTACGGCCCAAATACCTAGCAGGACGTACCAAATTGAAAATTTATGATGCTTTTCCAAGCGCTTGTCCCCTCCCGCTTTTCCACAACCCTGACAAGCAGCGTCGCGGCGGTTGAATAGACCGCAAGTTGCAAACCTTGCGGCCTATTAAGAAAGTACTCTGGCCATGGCAATTGGTCAATAGCGCCCGCCTTGACGCCGCGCCAAAGGATGCTTACTTTTCAATTAAACGGATTACCCAAACCCAAAACCTTTTTAAGGAGGGATGTCATGTACGGATTGCTACCTTATGGCGGTTTCGGGTCTTTGGGCAGGATTAGGAAGGAATTCGATGGCCTCTTGGGAAATCTGCTTTCGGGAGAAGCCTTGCCCGCCTGGAGCGGGGAAGAGTTGTTCGTGCCCAAGGTAGATGTTAAAGAGACCGAGGAAGCGATAGAAATTACCGCCGAGGTTCCTGGCCTCAAGCCCGAAGACATTGAGCTGACCCTCACCGGAGATGTGCTGACGCTCAAAGGTGAGAAAAAGAACGAGCGCGAGGATAAAAAGGAAGGCTACCATCTGGTCGAGCGCAGCTACGGCAGCTTCCAGCGCAGCTTCCGCCTGCCGGTGGAGGTTGACCGCGCCAAGCTGGCCGCCACCCACAAGGACGGGGTGCTTACGGTAACCCTGCCCAAGGCGGGCGAAAGCGGCACCGCCCGCATCGAGGTAAAGGGCGGCTAAGCAAACTTACTCAGACTTTATAAATGGCCCGTTCCCCTGATTGGGGAGCGGGTTATTGTATTTGGAGAGCCCCTGTGTCAGAGTTTGCCAACCCGCCCCCAAAAAAACCGGGGCCAATGAGATCAACTGAAGGGCTGAAAATGTGAAAGGGGCCAAAAGCCAATACCTGGCCTTGGAGTCTGCGGTATTTGCCCTGGTGGCCGCCGCCTTCGTTAACATCTACCTTACCCAACCGGTGCAACCCGCCCTGGCGCTGGAATTCGGGGTGGAGGCGTCCGGGGCCGCTCTAACCGTCTCCGCGGTTCTTTTGGGCATTTTTTTGGCCAACCTGCCGTTCGGGCTTTTGGCCGACCGCCTCCCCATCCGGCCCATAATAATCTTGGGTTCCTTGGCCCTGTTGACCGCCGGGCTGCTTTGCGCCCTCAGCGCCGATTTCTGGCTTTTGGTGAGCGGGCGTTTGGCGCAAGGCCTGTTCATCCCAGCGCTCACCACCTGCCTGGCCGCCTACTTGGGCCGCAGCCTTCCCCTGGACAAGCTGAGCGTGGCCATGGGCTCTTATGTATCGGCCACGGTGGTGGGCGGCCTGGCTTCAAGGCTCCTGGGTGGATTCTGCGGCGCCGCCCACTGGAGGCTGTCATTCTTAATCGCGGGAGGGATTGTGGTGGTGGCCGGACTGGCCGCGTTGCGCTGGCTGCCCAAAGATGATACCCCCACACAAGCGGGGGAAAACCAACAAGGCTTTATGACTCTGCTCAGGCGGCCGGAAATTCTCCGCCCCTACGCCGCCACCTTCTCTTCCATGTTCGTGTTTTCGTCCGTGTTCAACTTCATGCCGTTTTATCTGAGCCAACCCCCCTTCAGCGCCAGCACCAACACGATCACTCTGATGTACTTTTCCTACCTCATGGGGGTGGCGGCCGGTCCTCTGGCCGGCAAGGCGGCCACCCGCCTGGGCCGCGGCCCGAGCATGGCCTGGGGCGCGGCGCTCTTTGCGCTGGCCGTGGGACTTAGCATTTTGCCAAGCCTGCTAACGATCGCCCTAAGCCTGACCTTGGTTTGCGCTGGGCATTTCACGGTGCACTCGGTAGCGGCGGGCTCGCTTAATGCGCGCCTATCCTCCAGCCAGGGCAGGGCCAATTCCCTTTACGTGCTCTTTTACTATTTGGGAGCCTGGTGCGGCATAACTTTCAGCGCTTGGGCCTACGGCTGGGGCGGTTGGCTGGCAGTGAGCCTGATCGGGATATCAGTGCTAAGCGTTCCTTTGTTGGTGGGCTTATGGGAAATGCGTTCAGCCAAAGGCCAGGGCTAAACCCAAAAAAGCCCCGCACCTCAGCAAGGCGCGGGGCCCGCAATAACTGCCTCAAGATGACGAACCCGCCGCCTACCAGTGATAGCCCAACTTGAAAAGCAGCCGGGAATCCTCCGACTTTTTGCCCGGGTCGGGATCGTTGTCATAATCCCAGCTATACTCAACCGAGGCCACCATGCCGCCTCCTATGGGCAGGTTCAAGCCGGTGCGCGTGGTGAGGAAGGTTTCGTCCGGCGCGTCCACCCGGCTGAACACCTCGTGATAGTGATATAGCTGCAGCCGCTCAGTCCACAGCCAATAATCAAAATTGAGCGCCCAGCGCGCAGCCACGTAATCCTGCTCTCCGCGCCGGTCGCTGTTTTCCAAAACATAGTTGGGGCCCAGTTCCAAGGACAAGTTGCTGACCTCGGTTTGCCAAACCTGATAACCCATGCCGGCACCGAATGAGTTTCGGTAGTTAAGACCCTTGAAGGGATCCCGGCTATAGCGCAGGTTGCCGAAGGCGTACCAACGCTGGGAGACAAAGCGGTTGTACTCCAGATAGGCCA